>JBODRP010000215.1:0-9698 GCA_050633005.1 Trichormus sp.
GACGATCGCGGTTCTGAATTATTTGAACAAATTTGCGATTTACCAGAATATTATCCCACTAGAACAGAAGCATGGATTTTAGCTGCATATGCTAATGAAATTGCTCAAATTACTGGTAAATGTGAACTGATAGAGTTGGGAAGCGGTAGTTCTACCAAAACTATTTTTCTGTTAGATGCTTACCAAAAACTTGCCAGTTTATCAAAATATGTACCAATTGATGTCAGTGGTGGAATCCTCAAAGCTAGTGTCCTGAAGCTGCAAAAAAAATACCCTAATTTATCAATTGATGGCTTAGTAGGAACTTATGAACAAGCATTAATCAAACTAGCCTCTACTGCTTCCCCCTCGCGGATGATTTTCTTTCTGGGAAGTTCGATAGGAAATTTTAATTCCCAAGAATCAGAGAAATTTTTGCAACAAGTTGCTGATGCTTTAAACCCAGGTGATTACTTTTTACTAGGTTTGGATTTACAAAAACCAAAAAATATATTAGAAGCAGCCTATAACGACAAACAAGGAGTAACGGCTGCTTTTAATTTGAATATGCTCTCCCATTTAAATTGGCGATTTCAAGGTGATTTTGACCTCAATTTATTTACTCATCAAGCAATTTATAATCAAACAGATGCTCAGATTGAAATGTATCTGCATAGCCACAAGAGTCATTGGGTAACTCTAGAAGCGTTAGATTTGAAAATTTTCTTGGAATCTGGAGAAAGGATTTTAACTGAAATTTCTCGCAAGTTCGATTTAGCAACTATGCAAAAAGAACTGGAAACACATGGACTCAAGACGCTGAAAGTTTGGACAGATCCTCAGCAGTGGTTTGGCTTAATTCTTTGTCAGGCTTAAAGCTCATTCGCTCTGGTATGAAAAGATATAGCAATCCTACCCCAATCGTGAGAAAGTACTTAGACAAAAATCATTGTTTTATAAGCATTTGAGGCTTATTGAACTCTCATGTATCATTTAGGATTGCTATAGCAAAATTTTCAGCCTACCCATAGGTAATTCCGAAAATTAAACTGTAGTTTGACATCTCATCAATACAGATTAATTTACGGAAGTTGCTCAAAAAATAGCTGACGCTCTTACCTATCCCCAACTCTCTTATTTTCAGAGAGTTTGGGGATAGAAAAACTTACTCGTATCATCAATTACAAATCTATGAATATGGATGCAGTTTGGAACACGCTCACAAATATCAACTATTCCAATATCCCCATTGCTAAAATAGCTGCTGTTCTGCTGATATTGACGGTGACGCAAACATTAAGGCGGTTTTTTGTTGCAGTCATTATTAAAAGTATTGAGAAAGTAACTAGTAAAACTCAAAATAAATTTGATGATGAATTAATTGCCATTATTAAACCTGCTTTAAGTTGGCTAATTCTGATTGCTGGATTTTGGCTAGTTAAAGAAATTCTCTCAGAAGATTTAGGGCTACAACTGAGCGCGAGTATTGGTAGAATACTCAATTTAATAGTTATTTTCATAGTTGCTTATGTTGTTTATCGCGGTTCTTCTATTTTGGGGCAGATTATAGCTAATGTAGTGCTGCACACTGAAACAGAGCTTGATGAATTGCTCAGACCTTTAATGCCGAAAATTTTTCAATCGGCAGCTATCATTATTTTGACAATTAAAGTCAGTGAAATATTTTTAGGTCAATCAGCAGCAGCATTAGTTGGTTTATTAGGTGGTGCTGGTATTACTTTAGGTTTGCTGTTAAAGGATATTGTTTATGATTGGTTTTGTACTCTGATTATTTATTCTGATAATCTCTATCGAGAAGGGGACTGGGTAGGAATATCAGGAGTAGATGGCTTTGTGCAGATCCTCAATATTGGATTTAGAACTACAACACTTCATGTAGCTAAATGGGGTTCAATCATCAAAATGCCCAATTCCAGGATGATTTCTGGAGTTGTAGAAAATTGGTCACAAAATCCAGGGCAAGAATTAAAGTGGGGAGTGAATTTAATTTTGAAAATTGATGGCATTTCAGCACAAAAAACTGCGACAATTTGTAATGCAATTCAAGAAATGCCTAAGTCTATAGCTGGTTTTTCTCCATCATGCACAGTGCGCTTTAAGAGCATACAAGATAATGCCCGTGTGATTGAAATTATGGCATTTGTGAATGATGATAATCTCTACTTTGAGGCTGAGAAAAATTTAAACCTAGCTATATTAGCATTATTGGAGGAAGAAGGTATTGATTTCTTGTTTGTGGAATTAGAAACTACCCCAGAAAACTTTCAAAAAAGTCGGAATGCAGTCAAAAATTAAACAATGCCATGAAAAATATTACATCTAGTCATCCACCACAGCTTGATAATTGCGATCGCCAGTCTATTCTCCACTATTTTGATAATGCTTGGCAACTAGAAAATCTCCTGCTACAAACTTTAGTTGGGGAAGATACATTTTATCTTAATCCTGACTCTTTGAGAAATCCTCTGATTTTTTATCTGGGACATTCGGCTGTTTTTTATATTAATAAATTAATCCGTGTCGGCTTATTAGAAAACCGCATCAACCCAGAGTATGAAATATTATTTGAAATTGGAGTTGATCCAGAAAAACCAGAGGAATTAAATCAAGCGATCGCGCATTTAAAATGGCCACAAGTTGCAGAGGTGTGGGAGTATCGCCAAAAAGCCTATGAGGTGATTTCAGAATTTATTCAAACAACTACAATTGATTTACCAATTCGTCCTGATCATCCCCTATGGGCTTTAATGATGGGACTAGAACATCAGCGTATTCATATTGAAACTTCTTCAATGTTGATTCGTCAACTACCAATTTCTAGGGTTAAACGTCCCGAAAATTGGGAATATGCACCTTGTAATGGTTATACACCCCAAAACGAAATGGTAGAGGTATCTGGGGGTGTAGTAAAAATAGGTAAAGCCTTTGATGATCATACCTATGGATGGGATATTGATTATGGCGATCGCACTCTAGAAGTCGCACCTTTTTTAGCCAGTAAATATCTCATTACCAATGCTGAGTTTTGGTATTTTGTTAAAGATGGTGGTTACACAAATTCAGATTATTGGGATGCAGAATCTTGGAATTGGTTAACTGAAAACAACATCAAAAACCCTAAATTTTGGCTACCTGAACACGGTAACTATAAATATCGTGCCATGTTTGATGAAATAGATTTACCTCTAGATTGGCCTGTAGAAGTCAATCATTATGAAGCAATGGCTTACTGTCGTTGGCGGGGTAAAAATACGCGTTTAATGAGTGAATCAGAATACCATTTAGCAATTTATGGTAATGATTTGATAGCAGATGCAGAAAATTATAATTTGAATTTGAAATTTGGTTCACCTACTCCTGTGGGAATGCTAGAAACAGCTAAAAGTCACTCTGGCTTGTACGATTTGCGAGGGAATGTTTGGGAGTGGTTGAGTGATCACTTAACCCCCCTTACAGGATATCAGCCTCACTATTTATATGAAGATAATTCAGCGATTTTCTTCGATACCAAACATTACATGATGTTAGGCGGATGTTGGATCACTAACGGCACAGAAGCCTTAAAATATTATCGTAATTGGTTTCGTCCTAATTTTTATCAGCACGCTGGTTTTAGAGTTGTGCAAGATATTGATAATTAAACGCAGATGGACGCAGATTAACGCAGATAAGTTTGTAACTTAGTTAATTAAATCAGGGAATTATTCACCATGAGGCAAAATCCTATCCCACCACAACCAGGACAAGAATCAGTTTGGGATTATCCTCGTCCCGCCATTTTACAAGATACTAATAAGCATCTGAAAGTAATTTGTAATGGTATTGTTTTAGCAGAAACTCACAGAGGTAAAAGAGTTTTAGAAACTAGCCATCCACCCGCCTATTACTTTCCTTCTGAAGACATTAAACTAGAATATCTGATAGAAACATCTAAAAAAGGTTTGTGTGAATGGAAAGGGCGTTATCAATATTATGATATCCGCATCGGAGATAAAAATATAAATTACGGTGCTTGGCGATATTTTGACCCTACCCCAGATTTTGTCCCAATTAAAGAATACTATGGTTTTATTGCTGCCTTAATGGATGCTTGCTATGTCAATGATGAGCTAGTAACACCCCAAGCTGGTGATTTTTATGGGGGATGGATTACTGCTGATATTGTTGGGCCATTTAAAGGTGGCCCTGGGACATGGGGATGGTAATTGATGAAAATAGCCATCATGAAACTAGATGATGTCACAATTCATGAACAATTGTACCTGTTCCGTAGCCTGGGAGATAATGGGGAAACTCCTGTCATGCTCTTAGGAAGAACTTCTCCCCGTTAGTTGGGCAAGGGGGTAGGGGGTAGGGAGGAAGGGAAGGGGTTGATTTTCAAGACAGTCTTAAATTAGGCTCACCTACTCTAGTTGGGATGTTAGGAAGTGCCAAAAGCATCTCTGGATCATAGGATTTGCGGGTAAAGCTTTGACAATACTTAAGTAATCATTTAAATCCGCTTCCAGGACATTAAACTGACTTTCTTTATCAAGATAATTCTGCTATATTTTTTGATCATCAACATAATATGTTGTTAAAACGCGGCTGGATAAATAATGGTACAGAAGCCTTAAAGTATTACTGCAATTGGTTTCGCCCCAATTTTTATCAACACGCTCGTTTTAGGATTGTCCCATAAGTGGAAATCTGCACAGATAATTCACTAGTGTTTCCCTTTCTAAATAAGAATGTGAAATAAATATTTTTGCCTAATAACCAGGAGGGTTAAAATGAAAGATTTTGACAATATTCAGCTTGCAGAATTTCAGCAACCGATTCGTTGTTGCAACGTTACAGCTATCGCCTATGCTATGACTTCTCTAGGCTTTCCCATCACAGTTGATGATATTTTCTATAAAACAAAGCTACCAATTGCTTCGGTTTTAGATGATGGTATGACATTGGCTGAAACCTATGATACCTGCGTGAAATATGTTGAAAATGCCAACTTACCACTCACTGTCAGCTTAGAATATTTTGATAACCCATCTATGACAATAGAGAAGTTTATTGCAATTGCAGAAAAGGCAGTTGCAGACCCCACAGATATTCATATTTTAAATTTCAATACGAAAATTGCTCATAACAACCCCAATCTAGAAGGGGGACATTTTTCGTTATTAGCAGACTATAACCCTAGTTCTCAAGAAATCACCGTTGCCGACACAAATCCCAAGCGATACACGCGCTTCTGGAAGTGTCCTATAGAGTTGATGTATAAAGCTTGTGTTGATAAGGATTCGGCTTGCGATCGCTCTCGTGGCATGATCATTGTACGCAAGACTTCCCTTAACTGAACCGCAAGCTAGTGGTTGCGATAGTTCAGCAGAACTTATCTCATCAAACGCCCCTAAGTGATTAATGCCAACTTGGGATAGGTAGTATTGTTTTAAGCTTCTGAAATAGCCTATGAATCTCGGCTTGCAATCCAAAATCTAAAATTCTTGCATTGCTATACAGTGTTCCCTCACTCCGTACTCCTCACTTCAAAGTCAGAGGGTTTGCAGCCTTTACCCACAAGTTATACCAATTCGCAATTCGCAATGGACTAACGTCCCGCTCCGCTAACGCAATTCGCAATTAAGAAATTCAGATACCATCTGGGTTTCAAGCTTTGCATCTGTTGCTTAATTTTGGAGCATTGGTATTAACTATTCCAACTTGTAAAATAGCTGCTCAAAATAATTTCGTAATCTAGATTTAGAGAAATAGAACATGACCATAACACCAGATAAAACCGCAGATGCACGCAACCGAGTCATTGAATCTGCTAACAGATTGGGGGTTCAACTCAATGAGCAAGAATTAGAACGCTGGATGAAGTCGATCACCGAAGCAACCGGGGACAGCGATATTACCGTCGATCAAGAAACCGGTGTATTTGGTCACAAAGTCACCATGTTGGATTTCGATCCAAAAGACCTGGAAAGGTTTCGGGCGATCGGCAAAATTGTCGAATTTGAGGATATCCCCGGCGTTGTGGAAACTGCCTTATCTATCTCTGGTTCAGCCGCTCAATCCAAGGTACAAACTTACCCTGGAGACTGCGATTACTTCGAGCGGGTGAATATTATTGCTCCCACCCGTGCTGAAGCAGGCCAGATTCTCTCGCGGCTGATTCGTGATAAGGCACTCAATACAGTTTCCGGCCCGAATTACCAGTTAATTGATGTAAAGTTTGGTGCTTACCCCCAAGACGTGATTCGGGACAAACATACTCGCCGCAGTGGTTCACCCATTACCTGGCTAATTGATGATATTGTTGCTGGTCAAATTGAAGTCAGCGACCTTGAAGGAAATCCTTTGGTAATTACTTGGGATGCTGTAGCACAAGACCTCAATTGGTCTTGGTGTAAGTTGGAATGGATTATTGCTGACACAATACGAGGTCAATTATCCAATGCCAGCAACGTGATAGATGTCACCTGGGAAGCACCTGATGGCACAATCACTGCCCTAGACGGCTATCTGGACGGCTATTTCCAAGAGGTTTATTTAGAAGCGGAATCCGCCCCCATCTTTGCCAAGCTGATCAAACAGGCCTCTACCGATGTCATGGATGATTATATAGGGCGATTGGAAAAGGAAGTAAAAAAATGTGTCAAGGGCAAGTACCCTAACTACGGCAAAGCAGCAAAGCGGATGTACAATATCTTCCGTCTGAATGGACGTTATGAGGAAGCAGCCTTTTTGCGCGAATTGTTTGACGAACCAGCCGCGCTACTCTATCAAGTCCACGCATTGGTAGGAACTGTTCAGCAAGCCAGCGACAACAGCAGTGTTTTTGATATCGATAGTATTCTCAACCAGACCGATGAACTGATCATGGCAGTGATTAAGGTCTTGGAAGGCGAAGAGGAATTGGAAATTGTCCGCCATCTGCTGCGCCTATACCGGAGTTTGAGCCGCCAGGAAACTGGCACTCCCCTAGGTCCAGAAGTGGATGCCGCTAAATCAGAAGTGATGAAAGTTGTCAACAATTTCTTCTATGAAAAGATGACGGCACTACCCACGATTAAGGCTTATATGGAAGGCGTTGAAGTTTAAATATGACAATAACACCAGACCAAACCGCAGATGCACGCAACCGTGTAATTGAATCCGCCAACAGATTGGGGGTTCAACTCAATGAGCAAGAATTAGAACGCTGGATGAAGTCGATCACCGAAGCAACCGGGGACAGCGATATTACCGTCGATCAAGAAACCGGTGTATTTGGTCACAAAGTCACCATGTTGGATTTCGATCCAAAAGACCTGGAAAGGTTTCGGGCGATCGGCAGAATTGTAGAATTTGATGATGTTCCCGGTGTCGTAGAAACCGCTTTAGCTCTATCTGGTTCAGCCGCTCAATCCAAGGTACAAACTTATCCTGGAGACTGCGATTATTTCGAGCGGGTGAATATTATTGCTCCCACCCGTGCTGAAGCCTGCCAAATTCTCGCCCGAATTATGCGTGAGAAAGCAATTAGCAGCTTGTCCGGCCCCAACTTTCAATTAATTGAACTGAAATTTGGTAGCTATCCCCAAGATGTTACCCGCAGCGATCGCACTTGTAGTCAAGGCTCACCAATTGCATGGCTACCTGACGAGATTGTAACTGGACAAATTGAGGCAATCGACTCTCAAGGAAATCCCGTCATCATTACCTGGGATTCTGTCGCCGACGATCCAGGTTGGTGTAAGCTCGACTGGGTGATTGCTGATCAGGTACGCGGTCAATTGTCCAACGCTAGCAATATGTTGGATGTCACCTGGGAAGCTCCCGATGGCACGATTACGCCCCTAGATGGCTATCTAGATGGCTATTTTCAGGAGGTTTACCTAGATGCCCAATCTGCCCCCATTTTTTCCAAACTGGTGAAGCAAGTCTCCACCGATGTCATGGATGATTATATAGGGCGGTTGGAAAAGGAAGTGAAGAAATGTGTTAAGGAAGATGATGCTAACTATGGCAAAGCAGCTAAACGCCTCTATAACATCTTCCGACTGAATGGACAGTATGAGGAAGCAGCATTTTTGCGCGAACTGTTTGACGAACCAGCTGCATTACTCTACCAAGTCCATGCACTGGTACAAACTGTCCAAGAGGCCACCGAAAAAAGTACCGTCTTTGATATCGAAAACATTCTTGATCAAACTGATGAACTGATTATGGCAGTCATCAAGGTCTTGGAAGGAGAAGAGGAATTAGAAATTGTCCGCCATCTGCTGCGTCTATATCGCTGTATCACTCGTCAACAGGCAGGTGTTCCCCTCGGCCCACAAGTAGAAGCAGCTCAAGCAGAGGTAATGAAAATTGTTAACAACTTCTTCTATGAGAAGATGACAGCACTACCCACAATTAAGTCTTATATCGATAGTCTCAAGGGGTAAAGGAGACGAGTAACGCTACGCAAAACTCAAAAGTTAAAGCTTAATCAATGTTGACGCTGTAAGTTGTTTTGCAACAGATGGCAAAACAACTTACCTTGTTCAATGGCATCATCCAGTGCAATATGTGTCAAGGGAGTTTCCTCTAACCACTCAGTTGGTAGGTTGCGCTTCCCAGACTCGCCATAGCTGCGTTTCAGGAATGCCATTGCATAGGAGCGGATGTCTAGAGCCGAATGTTGAAAGGGACTATCCCCGACAAATGCGATCAAATACCAATAGACAAACATAAAATCGAAGGCGGCTGGATAGGCAACGAATATTGGTTGACCAGGTAATGCTTGTAGCCAAGCGTGATATGCTTGCATCACCGATGCTGGGGGCTGTGGGTTGACTCGGCAAGCTGCCCAAGCCTCCTGCTGTTGTGACCACCATTTCATGGTTTGGGGATGACCGGCTGCTCCTGGTAAAGTTTCTAGGTTTGCCGAAAAGGTAGCAATTAGTTCTCTATCTGCGGTGTAAGCTGCCGATCCAATACTCAGCATGGAATGAGGCCCAGGAATAGGTCCATCTGCTTCAATATCTGTGCTGACGTAGATTTCTGATTTCACCTGTTGTTCCTGCCTGTTTGCCTATTGCCTAGCTTGACAAGTTCAGTTCACAAACCACAAAGAAGTGTTAGTGATCTAAATTTTTTTATTCAAAAATGAACATATTAATTATCTTCGCTGAAGTCATTTTTGTCATTCTTATTTTTTTATTATTCAGGTGGCTTGTCGGCACTTTAGCCAAGCTATTGATTAAATTCTCAATATTTCAGAGTAACGATATCAGACTCAAAATCCTGCGCCGCAACATCACAGGTTTTTTGTTACTAGCTTGTATAATATCTTGTATTTTTATCATAGGTGGTAATAGTTTTTTACTCTATCGGGGTGAAAACCTACAACAATATAAACTCGCATTGATTCAGCGTATCCCGCCAGGACTTTGGATCACAATCGGAACTGGTATTGCTCAAAGTATTGGCACAGCAATTCTTGCAGCGATCGCAGTAAAATTGGTGAATTATTGGCTTAAGGTAGCTAGCACTCGTGCCAAGAATCTAGAACAAAACACCGCCGACGATGAAAGTATTGATGCGTTCTTTAATGCTCTCAATCACAGAATCAGGGGTGGAATTTGGCTTTGGGTGATTATTTCCTGTACTCAGTTTCTCAAATTACCAGCCATTTTTGCGGAATATCTGTACATAGCATTGCGAATCTATCTGATTGTTGCTGT
>JBODRP010000216.1:0-9641 GCA_050633005.1 Trichormus sp.
TTGATGAGATGAAAAAATTTTGATTGCTCATCTTTGGGGCATCAACGATTAGGGAAGCAAATACCAGACTGGAAATTAAAAACGGAACAGTAGCACGCATTTTAGGATTCTCTTTGTGAACTTTCTTATTTACTGCTACTGGGATTTTTGATCCAAGTCCGGAAAAATCTAAAAAAAAGTAGTGCTTTTTACTGAAAATTGTTTTGGCTAGGATATAATGCCTGGCTCTCAACTAAGAGCCAGTTACCAGAATTATTTAGACGACCCCAAACAGTTAGGTGTTGCCGATAACTCAACCTTTGCAGCTGCGCGTCTATATGCGATCGCCAGGTCACAAGCTGCCAAGTTTGCCCTAGATTAGCAGCTGGAGAAGTGATAGTGAAACTGTAATCCTGCTGATTTGCAATATGAAGAATGCCTGTAAAGCAGTTAGTTCCCCGTGTAAATACTTGCTGGTTATCTGAGTGGTAATACTGATCTACGGTAGGGGGACAGTTACCACAAGAGGGATAGGCTTGAGGCTCATTGACATAATACATTTGCCATTGCAGCCATTCTGGATGATCGGGTGCAAGATTAAATAAAGGTATGATAGCGGCTGGGGCTTGCTGGTCTTCTAATAAAGCCTCCTGCAAAGCCTTGACAGGTAAATCTCGCGGTTGACAATTTAACTCTACACACATAGCAGCAGCCATTCCCGCCGCTTGACCGATACCCAAGACTACAGGCTGTAATCTCGTCGCACCATTGGCAATATGAGAGACAGAAATATTTTTTTCACAGACTAATAAACTATCTGTGGTAGCTGGAACTAAACAACGATAGGGAATAGTAAATGGTGTTCCTGTCCAGCGTCCACCCCAACGGATGGATTTTGGTTGTAGTGGCAAGTCAAAACCGGGATAATGATGATCATTAGCGTAATTACCAATTGCGATCGCATCCGCAAATAAAGCAGCTACCCTACCCCCTGGCACTGGTAAAATATCCTGTTCCTTCACCGTCGTCAGTCCTACCAAACGGCGACTTTCTCTGTAATATGGATGCAGAGCAAAAGCTGCATGGGTATGGGGAAAAATTCCCTCTGCCAAACCGTAACGCCTACCTAGCTGATTTTGAATAAAATAGGCAAAATTTTGACTATGCCAACGACATTCTTGCAAAAAATCACTCTTATTTGTGGCTGACTCTATCAGTCGTCCTACTCCTTCACCGTAGTCATTACCACAGATAGGCCAGTTAATCATAAATAGATTACCAGGCAAGCGACCATAGTTCAAGAATTTCTCTGCACCGTAGTTTTCCCAAGCACCGACAAACAACGTGGGATCATAATTTGGTGCTGGGGGAATTTCTGGGGCGATATCTGCGCCAAAATCCTGCATTAAGACTACCCAAGTCGGTGACTGTACAGGATATTTAGTAGTAATGGCGTTAAATTCAATAGGTGCGCTGGGTTCTTCCCATTCAGAATGCAATTCCCAACCCCAACGGTAAGGTATTTCTGCTAAAGCTAATAAATCTCCCAACTCTGTCCCGTCGAGAACCACTTTGGCTTGAACAGTAAAATCTGCAAACCGCACACCAGTAATACAGTTATCTTGCTTGAATACTTCTAGGGGGACTTGTCCAGAAATCCAATGCAGATTTGCTAACTCTTTCACCCAATCAGCAAAAATTTCTGCTCCTACACGGGGATCATAACTAAAAAAGCTTACCCAACTGTTATCTAATCCCCCTGGCTGTCGTTGCTCTAATTCTCGTAAAAACGCGCCCCATATCCCTGTTTGAAACGCCATTAATTCATTCCCATCAGGCGCGGATACTCCAGCAGCCGTTAACATTCCCCCCAACCAAGGAAATTCACTTACCAGGATAGTGTTAGCACCACGCCGCGCCGCTTGAATAGCCGCAGCCGTCCCTCCAGTACCACCACCGACAACTAAAACATCAGTTATATAAGTTTGATCAGTCATACGTTAATCTCACTAAATAATAGCAATATGATTAATAGTGTTTTATAATATATGTACAGGAATATGTACATAAATCCATGTTTTCTTACGAAATCACATCTCCCACCGATGCGAGAAATGACTTTTTCAAGTTGTTAGACTTAGTTGTCAAAAATCATCAAGTGTATATCATCAACCGCCGTGACAGTGAGAATGTAGCCTTGATTGCTGAATCAGATTTGGTAAGTTTGGTGGAAACAGTTTATCTTTTGCGTTCTCCTGCAAATGCACGTCGATTATTTGATGCAATAGAGGAGTCAAAAACCGGCAAAATTCAACCTCAATCTATTGCAGAACTTCAGCAGGAGTTGGGAATTGGGCAAGAGGAAAAAAAAGAAAGCTGACAGCGAGGAAATTAAACCAGTTATAGTTAATCGCAGTCCTGGTTTTAGCTCTAGATTTAAAGAGGATTTAGCTTGGTGGTTCAAGCAAGATTTTCAGAAAGCATCAAAAATTTTGGATTTGGTGACAGATGTGATGCAAAATCCCTTCGAGGGGATTGGTAAACCAGAACCATTAAAATATTTAGATGCAGATATTTGGTCACGACGCATCGATTTAGAACATCGGCTGGTGTATCGGGTGGGAAACACTCAAATTGATTTCCTCTGTTGTCGTTATCATTATGAATGAGAAACTGGGTGATTTTTACTGGTGTTCTTTGGGATTTTTTAACAACAATACTAAGACTGCGCCTGAAAGAATACCGCCTATCCAACCAAATAAAGTATTAACTAAAATCCACCAACCGGCTTGCTCAACAAATTGCCGCAGTAACCACCATTGGATAATGCCGACGATGAAGCCTACTGAAATGAAGGATAGTCCGACAGCAGTATCCAAATCACTAAACATGATATGGCCTAAGAGTAGGGAAATACAACTACCTAACGTAGTTCCTAATAGCCACCATTTTTGAGATATGGGAATATGTTGTCGTAGCACTAGTAATTGCATGAAGCCGATAGTTAAGGCTATTGTTGCCACTACAGCTTGATAACTCAGGATTGTACCGAAGATAGGCTCTACTATTGAATGAGCGATCGCAGCAAAAATAAATCCGCCAATCAAACCCATAGAATTAACTAGTACCCATTGGAAATAAAAACCTAACCCTACCTTGGGACGTTCCGCAGATACGGCAGGTGCAGCCGACTGAGACGGTTGTGGTATCTCTTGACGATACTGGGGTGGAACTGGAGGCGGAGGGGAATATAAAGGAGGTTCAGAATTAATTGGTGGCTGTGGTGCTGAATTAAAAGGTTGTGTTGGTGTATACCTTGGATTAGTCGGTGTTTGTGTCGGTGCGTAAGGATTCCCCAACTGCTGCACGGCGGCTAAAGCCTCCACCGCCGATGGGTAGCGTTGACGAAAATCGTAACGTACCATTGTGTCTAACACATCTGCCAAACTTGGGCTGACTTGTACCAAGTGTCGCCACCGGATTTCCGCCGTTTGGATATCTTCTTCTAATTGATGGGGTAATAATCCCGTTAAAGCTTGAATGCCAATCATCCCCACCGCGTAGACATCACTGCTTAACCTAGGGCTACCCCGACTCTGTTCACTGGGCATATAACCAGCCGTCCCAATACCCACAGTCATACCCACAGTCATTTTAGTTACACCTTCGCCAGTCACCACCTGCGTACTAATTTGTTTCACAGCCCCAAAATCAATTAGCACAACTTTACCGTCACTCTTGCGGCGAATCAGGTTTGGTGGTTTGATATCCCGGTGAATGACTTGATTTTGATGGACAAAAGCTAATGGTTGCAGAATATTTTGCAGCAGCGAAATAGTGTAAGCTTCACTCAACTTTTTGCCGGGTGTCAGTTCATCACTGATAGGATGACCATCAATAAATTGTTGTACAAGGAAAAATTCTTCGTTTTCTTCAAAGTGCGCCAATAGTTGGGGAATTTGGTCATGAGTCCCTAACTTGTGTAATAGCTGTGCTTCTGATTGAAACAACCGCCTAGCAACTTGTAACGTCATGGGATCAGTTGCCATTGGTTTGAGTAGTTTGACTACACAAAGACTGTCGTACAGTTTCGTGTCCTGAGAGATAAAAGTTTGACCAAAACCACCAGCACCCAAGACTTTGGTGATTTTATAGCGTCCATCTAGTAACTGACCCAACATAAAGGCGATTACAGACTATTGAAGAATGTCTGTATTTTAACTCTACTGGTACATATGCCAATAGGTGATAGGGGACAGGTGACAGGGAACACCACAGGAAAAAACTATTGGCTACGAACTAATGACTCATCCCGGATTTCTCACAATTAAGAAATTTTATATTTTGCGAATATTGCGTTTGTGTAGTATTACAATCTAGTAATAACATTAATTCTTACTGTATATGACTGCTATCATACCTGGAAAAACCTTATCTATAGAGCAATTTGCAGATCAAGAATCTGAAGCAAAGTCTATCAAAGAAATCGACCGCATACTACAAAAAGTAGGTTCTCATCTCAAACTTATAGGCGCAAACGGGGAAGAAATTATTATTCCAGATGCGGTTTATCAAGTTTTGCATGAAGTTGTTCATGCGATCGCATCAGATGAAGCTATATCTATAGTTCCACAAAAGAAAGAACTCACAACCCAACAAGCTGCTGATTTGCTCAACGTTTCCCGCCCTTATTTAATTAAATTATTAGAACAAGGTGATATTCCTTACATTAAGGTGGGAACACATAGGCGCGTGCGGTTTGAGGATTTAATCAAGTACAAACAGGAGCGAGATACTAAGCGCAGACAACTACTGGATGAATTAATTGCAGAAAGCCAAGAACTAGGCTTTTATGAGTAGAATTTTGCTAATTATGGGCGAATTAGATAGATTCTATGTGAACATCCAATTTAAAAAGTAGAAATGCTACGTGCTGTGCTAGACTCATGCGTACTTTTCCCAATGTATCTACGGGACACTTTACTATGTGCTTCTGAGGCTGGATTTTATTTTCCCTTTTGGTCGCAAGAAATCCTTGATGGTGCAACTCGTAATCTTGTGGCTACAGGAAGGATGTCGCTAGAAAGCTCAAAAAGACTGGAGACAAAAATAAAAAGGGCTTTTCCTGATGCAATAGTTACTGTAACGGATGAACTCATCGAACAGATGACAAATCATCCAGGCGATCGCCATGTACTTGCTACTGCTGTAGTCGCTAATGCTAATATTATTGTGACTTCCAATCTTAAGCATTTTCAGCATCAGGATTTAGCTCCTTGGAATATACAAGCGCAATCTCCAGATGAGTTTTTGACTAATTTATACAACTTGGATTCAGAAAAAATGCTGGAAGTGCTGCAAAGACAATCTCAAAGTCTCAAAAAACCTCCAATGAATTTAAACGCACTACTTGACCTACTAGCTAGAGAAGTACCAAATTTTGTGCGTAATGTTTTGTCCTATGAATCTGAAACCTTGTAGCAGAACGTAGACAACTAATGTTAAATCTAGTAACGTTGAGCGGTGAAAAATCAACGTGAAAGCACAGGTATTTAGAGGTGTAAATCAACTCTCCTACGAAGAAATCCCCGTACCCAGTCTCGAACCAGATGAAGTATTGGTACAGGTGGAAGTAGTTGGCTTATGTCAGTCAGATATTAAAAAAATTCGTTATCTTCTCTATGAACCACCGCGCATCTTTGGCCATGAAACAGCCGGGACGATCGCCGCAGTAGGTTCAGAAGTGGTAGGCTGGCAGGTAGGACAACGGGTAGCAGTCATGCACCACATCCCCTGTATGCGTTGTGCCTACTGCATGAATGATAATTTCTCCATGTGCGATGTCTATAAAAACATCTCCACCACCGCAGGTTTTAACCCCAGTGGCGGCGGCTTTGCTGAGTATGTGAAAGTCCCTGGGCATATTGTGCAGAATGGTGGATTAATTCCGATCCCCGAAAATATTAGTTTTGAAGAAGCCAGTTTTGTTGAACCTACCAACTGTTGTTTAAAAGCTGTCAAAAAAGCCCAAATTGCCCCAGGACACACAGTTTTGATTACTGGTGCAGGGCCAATTGGCTTAATGTTTATCATGTTGGTGAAATATTTCGGGGCAAAAGCGATCGCCACTGATTTATTACCCTCTAGAATCGAAAAAGCTCTAAAAGTCGGTGCAGAAGCCGCCTTTGATGCCCGTGATCCCGACTTAGCAGCGAAAATTCATGCCCTCACAGGGGGACTAGGTGTTGATGTCACATTACTAGCCGTCCCCAGTGATAAAGCTTTCTTTCAAGCCTTAGATTGCACGAGAAAAGGCGGTAAAATTCTATTTTTCGCCGAATTTCCCGATGAAGTAGAGATTCCCATTAATCCCAACATTCTCTACCGTCGAGAAATCGACTTAATGGGTAGTTATAGTTCCTCCTATCGCCTACAAAATCTGTCGGCCGACATTGTATTTAATCGTCGCATCGATGTGCAAGCCTTAATCAGCGATCGCTACCCCCTAAAAGATTTATCAGCAGCCGTAGATCAAGCGATCGCACCTACGGCAGATACTTATAAAATCCTCATTTATCCCTAAATTGGGGACTGGGGACTGGGGATTGGGGACTGGCAATTTAAAACACCTTCTCCCTTGTCTTCCTTGTCTCCCCTGCTCCCTGCCCCCCTGCCCCCCTGCCCCCTATGGAAATACCAATTACATTACTCATAGTCGCCCTACTAGCCTTCTACGTAGCGTGGAATCTCGGAGCTAATGACGTTGCTAATGCAATGGGAACTTCTGTTGGTTCTAAAGCTATTACTCTGAAGCAGGCACTAATTATTGCTGGGATATTAGAATTTACTGGTGCAGTTTTATTTGGTCATCAAGTAACAGCCACCCTAGCAACAAAAGTAGCCAACCCTGATTTATTTGCGGCGACACCCCAAGTTTTAGCGACTGGGATGATTACAGTGTTAATTTCTTCTGGTGTATGGTTGCAAATTGCTACAGCCAGGGGTTTACCTGTATCGTCATCTCATGCAGTAGTCGGTGCGATCGCAGGTTTTAGTTGGGTAGCTTTAGGTGTAGGGGCAATTGATTGGTCAACCATTGGTTCAATCACTATTGGTTGGATTTTAACACCAATTATCAGTGGCGCGATCGCCGCTTTATTCTATAGTCAAATCAAAAATTGGATTTTGGATCAACCTGATCAAATCAAGCAACTACAAGAGTGGATTCCTTGGTTAAGTACAATTCTCATCGGAGTATTTGGCGTAATTGTCCTACCTCTGTTTACTCAACCCATCAACAATTTTCTAATTACCCAATTCAATATTCACCTTCCACCCCACGACATCCCCCTAGTCATAGGTGCAGTGGCGGCGGTTGCACTGACTTTTGTAAATTGGCGACAGTTAGAGGAGGTAGGGGAGCAGGGGGCAGGGGAGCAGGGGGCAGGGGAGCAGGGGGCAAGGGAGGCAGGGGAGCAGGGGGCAAGGGAGACAAGGGAGACAAGGGAGCAGGGGGAAAAATCCGATGCCCAATGCCCTATTCCCAATGCCCTAGAAAGATTATTTGCCCGCTTTCAAGTCTTAAGTGCCTGCTTTGTGGCCTTTGCACATGGTTCTAATGATGTGGGAAATGCGATCGCACCTGTAGCCGCGATCGTTTATATTGATCGCACTGGGCAAGTCCCAACAGACGGGATGAATATTCCCTTGTGGGTTTTAATCCTTGGTGGTTGTGGGATTGTGGCTGGGCTAGCTGTTTGGGGTAAAAAAGTAATTGCCACTATTGGCGAAAATATTATCGCCTTACAACCAAGTAGCGGATTCTGTGCTGAACTGGCAACTGCTACCACTATTCTACTTGCCTCTCGCCTCGGCTTACCTGTCTCCACCTCTCACGCCCTAGTTGGTGGTGTAGTCGGTATTGGTTTGGTGCAAGATATAAATTCAGTAAAATTTCACACCCTCAAGAATATAGCTACAGCTTGGCTAGTTACTGTTCCTATTAGTGCAGTTCTCAGTGCTGTGATCTTTAGTGTTGCTCGGATTGCTTTTTTTTAATATCAATTTTTATCCAAAAACTAGAATTTATTTTGGCAAAATGGCATTTATTTCATTAAAATAACTGTTAAGGGGTGATCCCAATTTGAGATTTTAGATTTTGTATTGCAAAGCCAGATTCATAGGTGATTCCACAAGCTCAAAAAAATTCTACCTATGTAAATTTTGTATGATTTCAATTTCTTTCTCAATTACAGCTACAAATTGTTATTAAAGTTACATTCATTCAAAATTATAAGTAAGTTTAAAAACCCTAGCAGGTGTTCAAAAATCAGCTACATACTTGTAAGACACTATTAATTGCTATTGGTACAAAAATAACCAGTATTTATCTGAAGTGAGATAATCTTGCCTAAAAAATCTTACTCAGGCAGAAAAAACTGAAAATCAAACGGATAAAGCCCTGATAACTCTGTGATATGAAAACAAACACAGTATAGTCAACTGTGAGTCAAATAGTATGCTTTGCCAATACTGGGGTAAGCATGACACAATGGCGTTGATATCCATAAATCCTGTAAAGATTTCCTATTTTATTTGAGAAAATACCAGAAACTAATTATGAGTGCCACAAATCCTACAGGAAGTAGCTTTATCGTCAAGGTGTATAGAGGTTAGAAATAATGGGGCGATTTGAGAAGCGACCAGACAACCCACGAGTCCGAGGCGATATATCCAGAGCCGCAGAATCAGCTCTATGGGCTGTTGTTGAGGATTTAGAAAGTCTCCAACAAAATCTACTTAAATCTTTACAAGAAGATGTTAAACGCCTACAAGGGGACAAAGAACGTTTAGCTGATGAAATTCAGCAATTAGTTGAAGAAAAAGAACATTTACAAGAAGTGAGGCGGATTACTGAACAACAAGTATTAATCCGTCAGTTATCAGAAGCTTTAGCCAAGCATATCTGTTCTCAACTACAATCATCCTTGGCAAAAATAGCTAGTCAAACAGAAAGTCAAATTGCTGCTCTCAAATCAGCCCAAACTAGCAATATGATTAGTGGCAACCCAGAGGCAGCCGAAAAAATGCTTGGTAATCTGGATGACAACCTTACCATTGCCTTTAATTCCCTACAACAAGAACTCAAGAACTATCAAAATAATCTCTCCCAACAGCTGTCTCGAATGTACACTCAACAGCAGCAAGGAGAAACGATTTTAGAGGATTTCATCAATCAACTACGTGGGGATCTAGCCAAAACTATTCAAGAAACCTCTCAATTAGTCTCTAAATCTTCCCCACCTACAGTATTACAACCGAAAGAAACTCAACCTCCCTCTCCTGCCAAAGTGGTAAATTTATCACCACCGACAGTATTACAACCGCCAGAAGTAGAATCTGCTCCTGCCTCACAAACATCTCCATCCCCAGAGACTATTACAGCCAGTCAAACTCAATCATTTCCTACAATTGCAGAAAAACCCCCTGTATCTCCATCCTCAACCCCAATTATCGTGCCACCAGCAGCACCCAAAGCGGCTGAATCAAACCCTTCACTAATTAGCGAAATTAAATCACCACCACCAGAACCGATTTCTGTTTTACAGCCAGAGATCCCTGAGACTAAAATCATCTCAGCACCAGAACCAATTTCTGTTTTA
>JBODRP010000217.1:0-9640 GCA_050633005.1 Trichormus sp.
GTGATCAACTGGCGATGGGCTGCATTCTAATTTAGGCGATCGCAAAGTGTTTTGTACTTGATTAATAACTTGGGTTTTCTGTTGGGAAGATAGCCCGACAAAGAAGTTATTGGCAAACATCTGTATCCAGTTTGCTAAACCTGCTTCTGTGTCTGGTAGGGGAGTAGGACGGTGAAATAAGGTGGCATAAATCACATTAAATCCCTGTGCTTCTAATATATTAACGTATTCCCCTATACTGGGAAAGTACCAAGGGTTAAGGGTTTGTGGTTGAGAAATACCATTGTCCACTAAAGCGGCATATAAAGCGGTGATGAGGGCTTGAATATTGCCTTTACCGCCAAATTCCGCTACAAATCTTCCTCCTGGTTTGAGTGCTTGATATATGCAGTTAATAGCGGCTGCTGGTGGTTGAATCCAATGGAGTGCAGCGTTAGAAAACACAGCATCTAATGGCTGTTCTACTACAAAATTCCGGGCATCAGCAACAGCAAAATTGAGATGGGGATAGTTCTGTCTAGCTTTTTCAATCATCGTTACTGCGCTATCAATTCCCCTCACTTCAGCCCCTGACTCGGCAATTTTGGCTGTGAGTTGCCCAGTTCCACAACCCAAATCTAAAATTAATTCTTGTAGCTGGGGATTGAGTAATTGTAGTAATTCTTCCCCGTATTGCCAAACGAAGTTATGCTGATTTTCATATAAGACTGCATCCCAACAGTTTGGGAACTGCACATAATTATTCATGATGTTGTTAATTTTTTGGTGACTGCTTAATCATCAGATTAAAAAAGATTTTTAATAATGTCCAATATGTTTTTATGCTATTAGTAAGACTTAAAATATATGAGTTGCTGTCAAAGATGGAATTGCGACACCTGCGGTATTTTGTCACCGTGGCGGAAGAACTGCACTTTGGCAGGGCAGCAGAAAAATTGCACATTGCCCAACCTCCCCTAAGTCAACAAATTCGCCAACTCGAAACAGAATTAGGTTTTGAATTGTTTCACCGCACAAAACGAAATGTGCAGTTAACGGAAGCAGGGCAGATATTTTTAGTAGAAGTGCAGCAAATTATGAAGCAGTTGCACCAAGCTATTCAATTAGGAAAACAAACCCATCGGGGTGAACTGGGACAGTTAGTGGTTGGTTTTGTGAGTTCAGCAGCGTATAATATTTTGCCTGATATTTTGCGGTGTTTTCGTAAGCAAGTGCCTGGTGTGAGCTTGGATTTGCATGAGTTGACTACAGATCAGCAGTTAGAATGGTTGCGATCGCATCGGCTAGATGTAGGATTTATACGTCCCCCAGTGCAGGAAGTGACATTTAGCTGGGAGACAATTTTTCAAGAATCCCTGATGGTTGCATTGCCTGCAAATCATCAGTTAGCAAATCAATCTAATGTTAATTTAACTTCTCTGGCGAACGAACATTTTATTTTATTCCCTAGAAGTTTAGCACCTGCACTTTATGATGCAATTATTAGTTTGTGTCAGCAAGCTGGTTTTAGCCCTCATGTTGCCCAAGAAGCAATTCAGATGCAGACTATTGTGAGTTTGGTAGCTGCGGAAATGGGAGTGGCAATTGTACCAACTTCTCTACAAAATCTGCAACGGGTTGGGGTAGTGTATCAAAATATTCATCAGCCGATACTACCAGTGGGGATGGGTTGCGCCTCAGCTTCAGCGATCGCTATCATTTGGCGTAAAAATGATACATCCCAAACTATACATAAGTTTTTGGAGATTGTTCGGGAAGTTCATTAGTCTGTAACCTAACCCCCTAACCCCCTTCCCTACGAGGGAAGGGGGAAAAATTAATATCAGAAACTAAGCTCCGACTGCTTCTTTGGCGGCGTATAGTACCTCAGCAGAGATATCTTTGATGCCGCGATCGCGGGCGAATTTTTCGGTATTTCGCTTGACTTTACCGCGCACAAATCCAGGAATTTTATTCAATTCTGCTAAACCATCTTTTGTCCAATTCAAATCAGATTCCGCAGAAATTCCTTTAGTAATTACTTCCTTGGTATCATGTCCACCAAATATTTCTAATAGATGATCTTCCATTCCTAAAGTAAAGGAATTGTAGATTAAATCTGTAATTTGATTTGTCCCTTCATAACCCAAAAATGGTTTATATCCTATGGGGAAATTTTGTACATGAATAGGCGCAGCAATTACACCGCAGGGAATATCCAACCGTTTCCCAACGTGGCGTTCCATTTGTGTACCGAAGATGGCGGAGGGTTCAACACGAGCGATCGCATCCCCAATTGCGCCATGATCTTCTGTAATCAGCACTTCATCACAATATTCGCTGACTTGCTCCCGAAACCAATCAGCATCGTATTTACAGTATGTTCCCGCCCACACGACATGAATCCCCATTTCCCGTGACAAAATCTTGGTGATGGCGGCGGCGTGGGTACTGTCACCAAATACTACAGCTTTTTTACCCGTTAAGTTTTGACAGTCGATGGAACGAGAGAACCAAGCAGCTTGAGATACATACAGGGTTTGCTCGTTGATGTATTCTTCATAATCAACGTTTGCACCTTGCTCGTTAATTATCTGCTGAATTTTACGGATACATCTAGCAGTTTCCACAACACCCATCGGGGTGATATCTACGTAAGGTGTACCAAATTCTGCTTGTAGATAATTAGCTGCCATTAAGCCGAGTTCCCGATAAGGCACAAGGTTAAACCAAGCTCTAGGTAAGTTCTTCAATTCATGAACTGACGCACCTTCAGGAATGACGGCGTTTACCTCGATTCCCAAATCAGCCATCAGCCTTTTGAGTTCTGTACAGTCGTGGTTATTGTGGAAACCGAGGGTAGAAATCCCGATGATGTTAACGGAGGGTTTTTCGGTTTTACTCGTGGGGAGTTCGCCTTTTTTACGGGCTTTCTCAATGTAGAATTGTACGATTTGGTGGAGAGTGCGATCGCCTGCTTGCAGTTCGTTGACGCGGTAGTGATTTACATCTGCTAGCATCACATCGCCTTTTGCTTCTATCTGCGCCCGTTCGACAAAGTTACTGAGGTCTTCTTGTAAAATACTAGAGGTGCAGGTAGGAGTTAACACAATTAAATCTGGGTGTTCCTCTGCATCTTTGCGGGTGATGTTATTCACCACCTTTTCTTGAGAGCCACGCGCCAACACGTTACGGTCAACTACACTGGCTGTTACTGGGGTAAAATCCCTTTCCCGTGATAGCATCGAGCGCATGACGTTAAAGTAATCATCGCCTAAAGGCGCGTGCATAATAGCATGGACATTTTTAAATGAGCTAGCGATTCGCAAAGTACCAATGTGGGCTGGGCCTGCATACATCCAGTAAGCTAATTTCATTAATATGTTCTCCCTCGTAAACTTAAATAAATCGCCACGAAACTATAACTGCTTGATGGGTGAATTGATGCTGATTGATTGTCCCAAAAGTTTCAGCTTTGATGAAGTGGGGTGTTTGGAGATTTTTTGATGTGGCGATCGCTCAAAACTACTTCCTGATTATGATTCAGCTTTCACTTAAAACAACTTCATAGGTTTTAATTTACATGAATCTTAAAGTTCAGCAAATTTTGTTATCAATTTTGATTCAACAGGGGAAGCATCACCTTTAATCGTTTTCATCCCCTGGCGGGGAAAAGGTGGCGTTTAACCTCTCAAAACTATCTTCATCTTGAGTGTTGCGATCGCACTTTTATTAATATCCTGCGTAGTGGTGTGTCTAGCCTTAAATGTTGCAAAAAAAATTGTAGGTTGGGTTGACGTAAGGAAACCCAACACCAATATCTATGTTGAGTTTCCGAGTTCATGTTGGGTTTCACTGCGTACCACTCCGTGGAAGCAAGCTACAACCCAACCTACATCTAATGCACAAATTTAGCCTTCCCACGCCACTACAAGATTAGGCGATCGCGCCTATTTTAACTTATGCTGAACGTAGATGCAGCAAAGACTAAGATTATTTTATCGTCATAGGCTTGATGCCTACGGCGGGCTGCGCCAACGCACTTCTTATGTATAATAGCCTTTACCTGAAAATCATTGACTGTGTGTAGCGATCGCATTTTGTACGATAATCAAAAAGGCGATCGCATTCCGAAAAATCACCCCTTCATCTAAGCAAATCCACGTAGAATGTTGGTTTGGTTTCGTGCCTCAACCTAACACAAATCTTATCAATTTTATTCTCAATATTATGCAATATCGTCGGGCAAAAACACCGGGGGCAACTTATTTTTTTACCCTTGTTACCCACCACAGTCGTCCTATTTTGGGTGAATCTGAAAATATAGATTTACTCAGGGAAGCTTTTCGGTATGTGATGAAACAACATCCCTTTAAAATTGATGCTGTTGTCATTTTGCCAGAGCATCTCCATTGTATTTGGACATTACCTGAAAATGATGCCGATTTTTCAACTCGTTGGCGGTTAATTAAAAGTTATTTTAGTCGTAAATGTCATGTTTCTTATCAAGGTAAAATGACCTCATCTCGACAACAAAAGGGAGAAAAAGCGATTTGGCAACGTCGATTTTGGGAGCATCAAATTATAGATGATCGAGATTTTGTTAATCATTTGGAATATACTCACTATAATCCCGTCCATCATGGATTAGTTCTTGCGCCGAAAGATTGGCAATATTCGAGTTTTCACCGTTATGTGGAAGCGGGAGTTTATGATTTGATGTGGGGTGCTGAGGAAAGGTTAATATTTAATGACGATATTGCCTTTGAATAAATTGTAGGTTGGGTAGAAAGATAGTGAAGCCCAACAATTCAACATATTTGATGGGAGTATATTAATGTTGGGTTTCGTTCCTCAACCCAACCTACAAGATCAGGCGATCGCACTTACAAGATGCAGTAGTTGAACGTTACAACTTTTCCAAATTAAATAAGTTTCCGTCCCCTTGCGGGGAATATCTGGTGTTTAACTAGCGATCGCATCAAATATTTTCAAATTGTAATTACCCGTGTTTGCGCTTGCGATTCAGACTTACTTTTCACTACAATTTCTACATCCCGACCTAAAGCATTTAAGAAGCGGAATAGTCTTTCTGTCGAAAAGCCTGATAACTTGCCGTTGATGAGAGCAGATACTTTTGGCTGGTCGATTCCTAAAACTTCTGCGGCTTCAATTTGCGTCATCTTTTGCTGTATGATGATGCTGCTAATCTTACGAGCAAGTTCTGCTTTCATCAGTAATTCATCAGAATTTGCTAGACCTAAATCAGCAAAAACATTGCCACTACTTGCTTGCACTTCAATTTCCTGAGTCATTTTTTTTCGTCCTTTTGCTGCTGTTTGTAGTTCTGTGCGTAATGCTCTTTTGCTCGCTTCAGTCTTGTTTCTATTAAGTCAATATCTTGCTTGGGTGTAGCAATTCCCTGTTTTGATTTCTTTTGAAAGGCGTGTAAGACATAAATCACACCAGCAAATTTGACAGTATAAACGGCTCGGTAAGTATCTGTATCGAAGTTTTCCACAACTTCCAATACTCCAGCACCTTTAAATCCTTTGAGTGGTTTTGTATAAGGATGCTTGTCACCACATTGTGCCAAATACAAAGCATAACCCACAACTTGTTGAACTGCTTCTGGAAACTCCTTCAAATCTTCCAGAGAACTTCCTACCCATTCAACTGGCTTTAAGAATGAACTCATGCTTTAAATATGCTAAATATAGCATACTATCGTGACGAAATTTCCGTAATCGCTTACGCTGGAGCGGTATTTATTAACTATTCGCATATTTTTATATCAGTGAATGCTGCTGACTATCACCACCACTTACTCCCCAGCGACGGAGTTAGGCTACTTACTCCATAAACACCCAGAGCGTTGTCAGTCCTTTGCGTTGAGTTTTGGACAGGCGCACGTATTTTACCCCGAAGCCAATAGCGATCGCTGTACGGCGGCGTTGTTATTAGATGTTGATCCGGTAAAATTGGTACGGGGGAGGAGTGCAAGCCTAGAACAGTATGTGAACGATCGCCCTTATGTGGCATCATCTTTTATGAGTGTGGCGATCGCACAAGTATTCAGCACAGCTTTGGGTGGACGCAGTAAAGATAAACCAGAATTAGCCCAAACTCCTATACCTTTGTTTGTCAAAATATCTGTATTACCCTGTCGTGGTGGTGAAGGTTTCTTAAGAGAATTGTTTGAGCCTTTGGGTTACACTGTCAAAGCTACAGGTCATCTTTTAGATGAAAAATTCCCAGAGTGGGGAGAGAGTAAATATTTTACTGTGGAATTACAAAATACTCTCACAGTCAGCGATTTATTAAGTCATCTCTATGTTTTAATTCCCGTACTCGATGATGATAAACATTATTGGGTAGGTGAAGAAGAAATAGAAAAATTATTGCGTCATGGTGAGGGTTGGTTGTCACAACATCCAGCTAAGGAACAAATCACCAGGCGTTATTTAAAACGTCAGCACCGTTTGACGCGTCAAGCTTTAGCACAGTTAGTAGAAGAAGATAATCCTGATCCTGATAGTACAGAAGAAACTCACGCTGAGGAAGAGGCGGCGGTAGAAAAGCCGATTAGTTTAAATCAGCAGCGTATGAATGCGGTAGTTACTGCTTTAAAAGAAAGTAATTCTCGGCGTGTAATTGATTTAGGTTGTGGTCAAGGAAATTTATTAAAATTGCTCTTGAAAGATGGATTTTTTGAGCAGGTTACAGGTGTAGATGTTACTTATAGGTCGTTAGAAATTGCTCAAGAAAGGTTAGACAGATTAAGACTTCCTCGGAATCAATGGGGAAGATTACAATTAATTCAAAGTGCGTTGACTTATCAAGATAAACGCTTTTCTGGTTATGATGCTGCAACTGTTATTGAGGTAATTGAGCATTTAGATTTACCGCGTTTGGGTTCATTTGAGCGAGTTTTGTTTGAGTTTGCTAAACCCAAGACGGTGATAGTAACAACGCCGAATATTGAATATAATGTGAAATTTGAAAATTTACCGGCGGGGAAATTGCGACATAAAGACCACCGCTTTGAATGGACGCGATCGCAGTTTCAAGATTGGGCTAATAAGATAGTAGCAAAGTTTGGTTATGCTGTGCGGTTTGAAGCTATAGGAGAGGTGGATTCAATAGTTGGTTCACCTACTCAAATGGCTGTGTTTAGTGATAATTTTTAATGGCTCACGCAGAGGCGCAGAGAGGAAGAGATTAAGAGAGGGCATATTGACTATGAAAATTACTATTCCTGAGTTGTCTTTGGTGGTTTTGATTGGTGCTTCTGGTGCGGGGAAGTCTACTTTTGCACGTCAGCATTTTCAGGGTTTTGAGGTGTTGTCTTCTGATTTTTGTCGGGGGTTGGTTTCTAATGATGAAAATAATCAGTCGGCTTCTGGAGATGCTTTTGATGTGCTGCATTATATTGTAGCTAAACGGTTAGCCGCAGGTAAGTTGACTGTGATTGATGCGACTAATGTGCAGGCGGAAGACCGTAAGGTTTTACTGCAAATGGCGAAACAATATCATTGTTTTGCTGTGGCGATAGTTTTTGATTTACCAGAAGCATTATGTCATGAAAGAAATCAAAAAAGAAGCGATCGCCAATTCGGTTCTCATGTCGTGCGTCGTCATACTCAAATGTTACGGCGTTCTCTGCACAGTTTAGAAAAAGAGGGTTTCCGTTATGTCTACACGCTGAAATCTGTTGAGGAAATCGCATCTGTTGAAATCGAAATTCAACCTCTATGGAATAACAAAAAACACGAACACGGCCCCTTTGATATCATCGGTGACATTCACGGTTGCTGTGATGAATTAGAAACGTTACTACAACAGTTAGGCTACGTGAGTAGGCAGGGGGGCAGGGAGCAGGGGGGCAGGGAGCAGGGGAGACAAGGAAGCACAGGAGATTTTACCCCAATGCCCAATGCCCCATGCCCCATGCCCAATGCCCAATCCTTCTGGGATTTCCCTACTTACTACCACCCGGAAGGACGTAAAGCTGTGTTTCTTGGTGATTTGGTTGACCGTGGCCCCCGCATTTTGGATACAGTCAAGTTAGTGCGGAATATGATTGCAGCCGGGACAGGTTTGTGTGTTTGTGGTAATCATGAACACAAGTTTTTGCGGAAACTACGGGGTAAAAATGTCAAGATAACTCATGGTTTACAGCAAAGTATTGATGAAATTGCAGCCTTACCTGATGCGGTGCGTGAACCTTTTAGCCAAGAACTGGCGGAATTTCTAGATTCTCTCATTAGTCATTATGTCCTGGATGATGGACGCTTGGTGGTGGCTCACGCTGGAATGAAGGCGGAAATGCAAGGACGCGGTTCTGGTGCGGTGCGGGAATTTGCTATGTATGGGGAAACGACAGGTGAGATTGATGAGTTTGGTTTGCCTGTGCGTTACAATTGGGCGGGAGATTATCGGGGGGAGGCTATGGTAGTCTACGGTCATACCCCTGTGCCGGAAGCGGAATGGTTGAATAATACGATTGATATTGATACAGGTTGTGTTTATGGTGGGAAATTAACCGCCTTGCGCTATCCCGAACAAGAATTGGTGAGTGTACAGGCGGCGCGTGTTTACCGTGAACCGTCTAAACCTTTGGCATACAATAGCATCACCCGAACAGCACAACAAGAATTAGATGATGTGCTGAATATTGAGGATGTTTTGGGTAAGCGGATTATTAATACTAAACTCCAGTCGAATATTACCATTCGGGCAGAAAATACGATCGCGGCTTTAGAAATCATGAGTCGGTTTGCAGCTAACCCCAAATGGCTGATTTATCTACCGCCTACCATGTCCCCACCAGAGACATCTTCCATCCCTGGTTACTTGGAACACCCCACCCAAGCCTTCGCCTACTACCAAAGCCAAGGAATTACAGAGGTAGTCTGTGAAGAAAAACACATGGGTTCACGGGTAATTGTGGTGATTTGTCGAGATGTCGCCGCCGCCGAAAAAAGATTTGGGGTAGTGGATGAAGGTATGGGAATTTGCTACACCCGCACCGGAAGACGCTTTTTTGATGACTTAGAATTAGAAGCGCAAGTCTTAGCAAGGGTAAATCATGCTTTGAGAGCAAGTAACTTTTGGGAACAGTTTAATACAGATTGG
The DNA here is from genome assembly GCA_050633005.1 of Trichormus sp. Taxonomy (GTDB): domain Bacteria; phylum Cyanobacteriota; class Cyanobacteriia; order Cyanobacteriales; family Nostocaceae; genus Trichormus. Next base: position 9,118 of record JBODRP010000217.1, read on the forward strand.
GTGTGTTTAGACTGTGAATTAATGCCGTGGTCAGCAAAAGCTCAAGGTTTGCTACGGGGACAATATGCACCTGTGGGAGTTGCATCACACCTAGCTTTAAATGACGCCGTAACTTTATTAAAACAGGCTAATACTCGCAATTTAGATGTCACTACCCTACTCACTCACTACCAACAACGCGCAGAGATGGCGAGTCAGTATGTCACTGCTTACCGTCGCTATTGTTGGCAAGTTGACGATATTGCAGATTTAAAACTTGCTCCCTTCCACATTCTAGCCACCGAGGGACAAGTTCACACCGATAAAGACCATCGTTGGCACATGGAACAAGCCGCCAAAATCTCTCACTCAGACCCAGCTTTACTCCTCGCCACTAATTACAAAGTCATTGATTTAACAGACCCCAGTAGCCAAGCTGAGGGGGTGCATTGGTGGTCAGAAATGACTCAAGCTGGGGGTGAAGGTATGGTCAGTAGACCGAAAAGTTTTGCGATCGCGGACAGAGCAATACCTATAAAACCGA
>JBODRP010000218.1:0-9639 GCA_050633005.1 Trichormus sp.
TCAACTTAACTGATGGGGATCTACAAAAATCAATTCTGAGTGTGGCTGATGGCCCGGCTAGTTTTAATGCAGAAGGTACACAACGGGGATATCGCATCAAGTCAATTGACCCATTGTATATTTTTACGGCGGCGCAAATTAGCGATCGCTTTTATCAAGTCGTTGATAATATTATCGAGCAAATAGAACAAACTCCCGATGATTGGGTGTGGACGTATCATAAATCACCCCAGGGTTTGAGGAAAAATCGAGAACAAACTAAGCAGCTGTTTTGTGCAGATTTTGAACTGGGGAAAGATGAAGGTCGATATGAGGTGGGTGAGTTACCTAAGTTAAAATATGGAGATGGTGAATTTGAGTTGGGTTTAAGTTCCCATTTTCTGTTTTTGTATTCTGACCATTTTGATCAAAACTTCCATTTAGCATCAATTCGGGAAATGCTGCGAGTTTGTCAAGAGGTGAGGATTTTTCCATTATTAACTTTGATGTTACAGCGATCGCCACATTTGGAATTTATCGTTGAGCAGCTAGAAAAGCAAGGGTACAGATGGGAAATTCACAAGGTTGGGTATGAGTTGCAGCGTGGTGGGAATGAGATGATGAGGATATACTAAGTGGGGGTTTTAAACGCAGAGGTACGCAAAGTTTAACGCAGCGAAAAGTTCTGGAGGAGGGTTTCCCTCCGTAGGAAACTTTTCAAGAGAGAGGTACGCAGAGTTTAAGTTCAGAATTTATGGTGAGGTGCAGTGCTGAGTAGAAGTGAACAAATTTCCCAAGTTGTAGTCACTGCTGCCCAAATGCGGGATATTGAAGGGCGGATTTTTGCTGCCGGAATGCCTGTCGCTGCTTTGATGGAAAAGGTGGCGGGACTTATTGCTAGGCGTATTAGGGAGATTTATCTAACAGAAAGACAATCTAGCAATTCTTTCCCCAGTACCCAGTTCCCAGTCCCCAGCCCCTCTATCGGTATTCTTGTCGGCCCTGGGCATAATGGGGGTGATGCGTTGGTTGTAGCTCGTGAGTTATACTTTCACGGCTATGATGTTTGGATTTACGCGCCTTTTTTTAAGTTCAAGGAATTAACTTCACAACATTTGCAGTATGCTCAAAGTTTAGGTATATCCTGTTACCAAGAGGTTGAACAGTTACCGGATTGTGATTTTTTGGTTGATGGGTTGTTTGGCTTTGGTTTAGAAAGAGCAATTGCTGATCCTATCGCCTCGGCAATTAATCATCTTAACGACTGGGATAAACCTATTATTAGTATTGATTTGCCTTCGGGTTTGCATACTGATACAGGGGAGGTATTGGGGACGGCTATTCGAGCAACTTATACTTTGTGTTTGGGTTTGTGGAAGTTGGGTTTGTTGCAGGATCAGGCTTTGGAATATGTGGGGAAGGCTGAGTTAATTGATTTTGACATTCCCCTAGTTGATGTGCAAGCTGTATTGGGAGAAACCCATAAGATTAAACGCATTACACCAGTAACGGCACTTTCTACCCTACCCTTACCCCGTCCCCGAGTTACACATAAATATAAAGAAGGGCATTTACTGTTAATTTGCGGCTCACGGCGTTATGCAGGTGGGGCAATTTTAACGGCTTTGGGTGCTAGGGCGAGTGGTGTGGGGATGTTGTCTGTAGCTGTACCAGAGTCTCTCAAGCTGGTTTTGGTGTCTCATTTGCCGGAAGCTTTAATTATTGGGTGTGCAGAGACAGAAACTGGGGCGATCGCTCAGTTACAATTACCAGAGAAGACAGATTTAAATTCCTTTAGTGCGATCGCTTGTGGCCCTGGGTTAACTACAGATGCTACTCCTATTGTGCAGGAAGTTATAAATAGCGATCGCCCTTTAATTCTCGATGCTGATGGTTTAAATATCTTGGCAGGGCTAGATACCATCCCCACATTACAACAGCGTCAAGCTACAACTATACTTACACCCCACACCGGGGAATTTCAACGCTTATTTCCCCATCTTCCTGATGCGAAACGAGACAGGATAGCAGCTGTGAGAGAAGCAGCAATCCAGAGTGAGTCAGTAGTATTGTTGAAAGGTGCGAGAACGGCAATTTCTAACCCCCAGGGTATAGTATGGATTAACCCCGAAAGTACCCCAGCTTTAGCCCGTGGTGGTAGTGGCGATGTGTTAACAGGGTTAATTGGGGGATTATTAGCCCAAGGTGTTACTAAAGAATTGCCCATAGAAGATATTGTGGCAACAGCAGCCTGGTGGCACGCCCAAGCCGGAATTTTGGCTGCTAAAGAACGCACGGAATTGGGAGTAGATGCGTTTACTTTGACTAATTATCTCATGCCTGTTCTTAATGTTGTTGTTTAAATAAGAGATGAAGATATATTTATATTATGAAATTTAGCAAATTTTTAGGATGTATGATTGAGCAGTTTATCGAGAGAAGAAATTTATCAGGCACTTGGCAATATTTCCTCTCAATTTGGCAACCTTGAATGTGACAAATGTGCCATAGCATTAAAGTCATGGAGTGATGGTAATGGAATTGAGGCAAAAATTCTTAAGCTCAGAACTAAAAAGCGAAATGATTTCTTTATAATTAGCGATCGTTATGGTGATAGTGAGTCAATTACTGATAATGGCATTCATTATGGTGTAGAAGTGTTAGGTTTAGTTTTCGATAACCTTTCACCTCAAGGATTACCCCTTAATGAGTGGATAAATGATTTTTCCTGCCGCAGTGGTGAATTTTATTTAGAAGAGTTAGATAACTTCTAAAGGAGAGAATATTATGAGCGGAGTATACGAAATTCTAACAAAGATTAAAGCCAAACCGGGTATGTATATTGGCCGTCCTTCTGTGAATGACTTATTTATGTTTTTGGTTGGTTATGAATATTCTCGTAGTGAACTAGGAATTGAAAATACTCAAGAAGAAGAAGATTTTTATGGAGAGTTTCAACCTTGGTTACAGAAAAAGCTAGGAATCACAACAGTAAGTTCTTGGTCAAAGATGATTATGGTTTACTGCCACGATGAAAAGGCAGGTTTTGAAAAGTTCTTTAACTTGTTGGATGAGTTTAAACAACGAAATCAAGATTTAAATGGCAATGAAGTTAATAATACATCACAAGCAGTGGGCATTAGTTTAAAACATTGACAATTTTACCCCCCTAGCTCTAAGTTAAGTAGAACAGGCTAAATAATAGCCCATATTTTGGTAGTGAGCAACTAACTCTAGCTGATATCGTGGCTGGGTGTACAGTACCTTTGTTACCTGTGGCGGGTTTTTCTTTCGCCGAGTACGACAAGTTAAATGCTTGGTATGAACGGTTGATGCAGCGTAGTTCTTGGCAAACTACCCAAGTCACCCCAGAAGCAATTGCAGCTGTTAAATCTCGAATGGCAGCTTGAATAGTGCAACCTCTTATTGGGTAACAAAATATTTTATATCACCCTAAATCTAGGGTGATAATTTTGTACGTTTTTAGGGATGAAAAATTGGTCAATAGCCTACCCTAAATCCCTGTATTATGCTGACTTGGCAGAAGATGACGACAGCTATAAATTGACAATAATCATAGATTTATCCTGATTTCAATGATAGAACCTGGTTATCCTGCAATCTAGTTGCATCTGATAGCATGAAATTATTAAACAATTCTTAATACTTCCTAGAATTAAGGAGTTAAATCATGAAATTCAATCCCACAAGACTCTTATTTCTCGGTGTTGTCATTCTGGCATCTGTACCAGCATTTGCCCAAAATCAAGGCAATTCCTTTTCTGGTAGAGTTCAGCGAGTTTGGGAAGATGGATTTCGCTTAAACACCAATGGTCGTTCCATCACAGTTGATACTTATGATATCTGTGGAGATAATACTACCAAGCACATATCGGCTGGTGATCAAGTAACCGTAACCGGCGAATTTGATGGAGGCGAATTTGATGCCTCCTCTGTTACTAAAGCTAGTGGTACAAGTGTTTGTCAGTAGTTGAAATTAGTATTAAGTAGGGTGTGTTACGGCAGTGTGAGGATTTGAGTATGAGCGACAGTATAAATTGCCGTAACGCACCGTGTGATTATGGTGCGTTACGCGTTCTTAACGCACCCTACTGGCTACCGGCGTGTTTAAAGATGACGCAGATTTTGCTGAAATTGCTGATCAAGTTAGAGTATAACGTAACGCAATCGACGAAGATTAAAAGGATAAAGGTTTGCTTTCGTTCGTAGTAAGGACTTTAGTCCGCTAAATCAGGACTAAAGTCCTCACTACAAACTTGAAGCCTGTACTTGAGAAAATTGACACATCAGGTTAAGCTTCCTTAGCATAACTGCACTGTGACACTAGGTAATGACCACTCAATTCTCCCCGCAAATTCCCCCTTGTACTTGGAATCGTCCTATTGGTTTAGGCTGGGAAAAACCTTATACTGTTCGCTACGCGAGTAATATTGATGATGGCCCTTGGCATGGGATGCCCTTGGGTGGTTTTGGTGCTGGTTGCATCGGGCGTTCTTCGCGGGGAGATTTTAACCTGTGGCACATTGACGGCGGTGAACACGTTTTTCAAAACTTCCCGGCTTGTCAATTTAGTGTGTTTGAATCTCATGGCACATCTTCCCAAGCGTATGCTTTAGCTACAACAACACCGGCAGATGGAAGTCTGCACACATGGCAATGGTATCCAGCTTCCACCGCTACAAAAGAAACTGGTACATATCACGCACTGTATCCCCGTAGCTGGTTTGTGTATGAAAATGTCTTCCAAACACAGCTAACTTGTGAGCAATTTTCCCCGATTTGGGCGGATAATTATCAAGAAACTAGCTATCCTGTGGGGGTGTTTGTTTGGCAGGCGCACAACCCCACAAATGCACCTATTACTCTCAGTATTATGCTGACTTGGCAGAATATGACGGGCTGGTTTACTAATGCCCTGAAATCTCCAGAGGTGAAGATGCGGGATGATGGTAGCCCAGTGTATGAGTATCAGCCCCGTTTGGGTGAGAGTCGGGGTAATTATAATTATTTAGTGGAAAGTCCCCAAGCTTTGGGTTGCTTTTTAGGGCGTGAGGGAATTACAGCACCTTTAGAGGAAGGTGAGGGTAGTTGGTGTATTGCGACTGTCAAACATCCCCAAGTAGAAGTATTTCATCATACCCGTTGGAATGCTGTTGGTAAGGGTGATGAAATATGGCAAAGTTTTGCGGCAGATGGCTCATTACCTGATTATATAGATACTACCCCAGCCGGAGACAATGAACAAATCGGGGCAGCGATCGCAGTTCGTTTCACTCTCCAACCAGGGGAAAGTCTAGAAATTCCCTTTGTTCTGGCTTGGGATTTCCCGGTGACTGAATTTGCGGCAGGGGTGAATTATAACCGCAGATATACAGACTTTTTTGGTACTAATGGTAACAATGCTTGGGCGATCGCTACTACTGCCCTAGAGCATTATCAATCTTGGCGGCAACAAATTCAAGCTTGGCAGCAACCAATTTTAGACCGGGAAGATTTGCCGAACTGGTTTAAAATGGCTTTGTTTAATGAGTTATATGACCTGACTAGCGGTGGTACACTTTGGAGTGCAGCGACAGAACACGATCCTATTGGTCAATTTGCTGTCTTAGAATGTTTAGATTACCGTTGGTATGAAAGTTTAGATGTCCGCTTATACGGTTCTTTCGGGCTTTTATTACTATTCCCAGAACTAGAAAAAGCGGTGATGCGTGCTTTTGCCAGGGCAATTCCCCAAGGTGATGAGACACCGCGCGTCATTGGTTATTACTATACTATCGGTGCAGAAAGTCCCCTAGCTGTGCGGAAAGCGGTTGGCGCAACACCCCACGATTTAGGCGCGCCGAATGAACACGTTTGGGAGAAAACTAACTACACAAGTTATCAAGATTGTAATTTGTGGAAGGATTTAGGCTGTGATTTTGTCTTGCAGGTTTACCGCGATTATTTATTTACTGGTGGGAATGATCTAGAATTTCTCCAAGATTGTTGGGATGCCATTGTCGAGACTTTAGATTATGTCAAAACCTTTGATTTAGATGGGGATGGCATTCCTGAGAACTCTGGCGCACCAGATCAAACTTTTGATGATTGGCGACTGCAAGGGGTAAGTGCGTACTGTGGTGGTTTATGGATGGCAGCCTTAGAAGCAGCGATCGCCATTAGCGATATTTTAATCCAAAATCAGCCCAACTCAGAAAAATTACTCAGCCAAAAATCTATCTATGAGAATTGGTTAGCCCAATCTTTACCCATCTATCAAGAAAAACTCTGGAACGGTAAATATTATCGCCTCGATAGTGCAAGCGGTTCGGATGTGGTGATGGCAGATCAATTGTGTGGACAATTCTACGCTGGTTTACTCAATTTACCGGAAATTGTGCCGAGCGATCGCGCCATATCTGCCTTAAGAACTGTTTATGATGCCTGCTTCCTCAAATTCTACAACGGTCAATTCGGTGCTGCCAATGGAGTCCGTCCCGACGGTTCACCAGAAAACCCCAAAGCCACCCATCCCCTAGAAGTTTGGACAGGAATTAACTTTGGGTTAGCCGCCTTTTTAGCACAGATGGGAATGAAAGATGAAGCCTTACGGTTAACCCAAGCTGTCGTAGAGCAAATTTACAGCAATGGCTTGCAATTCCGCACACCAGAAGCCATTACCCCCGTCGGTACTTTTCGCGCTAGTACGTATTTACGTGCAATGGCTATTTGGGCAATTTATTTACTTCTCCGTTAAAGGTTTGTAGTCAGAACTTTAGTTTTAAAAGAAGGACTAAAGTCCTGACTACGAACTGAATCTTGCATTATCCTTAATATCAGCTAAAGAATTGGGAACTATATGCACAATTGCGCTAACAGCAGGTAATTTCCAAATATTTTGTAGAAAACTACCGTAATCTTACGGAAGTAATTGCCAGAATTAAGCGGAATTAAGTTAATGGCAACTTTTTTAAGTGTAAATACTGACCAATGCTAAGTTAAATTCTGTTAATTTTGCATTATTATTTCAGTGTTTATGAATTAAAAGTTACTCATAAGGTATCTGACTCATTCAAGTCTTTACCTTTTCTTGACTTAACTCTACTCAGTACAAGTAACCAAAATCACGATTGATTACGCATGATTTTCATGGGGTTTAACCACAAGTCTGGGATTCAAAAATTTGTATGTAAAATTACAAAAAACTATTAACTGATCCTTGATAGGAATTGTGGTAAAACTGCTAAACAAATTTAGCTGAACTAAAGACAAAATGAACACAACTCCTATAAGTAGCTACCGATTAATCCAGAAACTACATCCCATATCCTTATTAGCACAGCTAACCAGTCGCAACGCTACTGGGTGTTTGCGTATATTTACAGATAAAGCTTTTTGGACAATTAACCTAGAGCAAGGTAAACTTACCTATGCTTCATATTCAGAGAAGTTATTTGATCGTTTGGATAGTCACCTACGACATTTAAGTCAAAAAATCCCTAATCTTAACAGTGCAACCCGTGTGCAAATGCGGTTGATGTTTGAACCCCAAGATGAAAGTCAGTCTTTAGCTTATGCTGATTACCAAGCGATTTGTTGGTTAGTTAATCAAGAACATATGACTGGCAAACAAGCAGCAATTCTCATAGAACAATTAGCTAAAGAAGTGCTGGAATCATTTCTAATGGTAAAAGAAGGCAGCTATGAATTTTATCCTGAAACTACTTGGGAAGAATTACCCAAGTTTTGCTATTTAGATTTACGTTTATTAGTGGAACATTGTCAAAGACAATTAAGAAATAGACCACGGATTCCATCAGCATCTAATAGTAGTGGTAGTGCGCCAGTTTTACCTACAAATAAGCCATTACCAACTCAAACAACACCGAAACCAAATCATGTAGAATCAGTTGAAAATCCGCGATTGGTGCGAAGAAGCTTATATACTGTTGCCTGCATAGATGATAGCCAAGCAGTATTAAATTCTATCAAAAGCTTTTTAGACGAAAATCTATTTGCTGTAGTGACTATCAATGATCCGGTAAAAGCTTTAATGCAAATTCTCCGCAGTAAACCAGACTTAATTTTACTAGATGTAGAAATGCCAAATTTAGATGGTTATGAGCTATGCTCTTTACTGCGAAGACATTCAGCTTTTAAAAATACACCTATTATTATGGTGACAGGTAGAACAGGATTTATTGACAGAGCAAAAGCCAAAATGGTTAGGTCTTCTGGCTACTTAACCAAGCCATTTACCCAGTCAGATTTGTTGAAAATTGTGTTTAAACATCTGGGATGAATCAATTCAAAATTCAAAATTCAAAATTCAAAATTAAAGACAGCCACCCACAAGGGGAAGCCACTCTCATTGGCGGGTTTCCCGACTTGAGAGAACTGGCGTTGGGGTTTCTACCCACCTTCTCTACGAGTGACAGAGGCAAGGAAAACAAGGATTCTTGGAGGAAGTACGGTTTTAAACCTAACTTTTTCCGATAAACAAGAATTTAAACTATAAAATATGCAATATTTAAGGAGATTTAACAGTGAGCTTGACTTTAGTTGGAACAATTTTAATTGTTGAAGATTCTCCCAGCGAATTAGAATTGATGAGCCATTATCTTCAAGAAGGTGGTTACAACGTGATTAAAGCCTCTGGTGCAAAGGAAGCTATTGAAAAAGCTTTAGTACAAAAGCCAGATGTGATTGTCACTGATGTAGTGATGCCGGGAATGAGTGGATTTGAATTATGTCGTTCGCTGAAAAGAAACCCTATAACTGCCAAAGTACCAATAGTTATTTGCAGTTCTAAAAATCAAGCAATTGATCGTTTGTGGGCAATGAAACAAGGTGCTAGCGACTATATCACCAAGCCATACACCCGTGAACATTTATTGCGTGCTATTAAATCAGTGGTGATTTAAATTGATGAATAATAATTCTAAAGCTACTTTGACAAAAAATCATCAGCAAAATAAATTAGGGGATGCTTATCTAAAGTTTCAACTCAATCAACAAACTGCTGCTATTTTAACAATGAATCATACACAAGAAGCAGTGATTTTACCTGTTGATAGTATCACCCCTATGCCCAATATGCCCGCTTGTATTTTAGGGTTAATGAATTGGCGTAGCCGGATTATTTGGACAGTTGATTTACCAAGACTGCTAAATTTAGAATCCTTAGATAATAGGGTACGTCAGTATAATATTGTGGTCATTAAGGTGGAATCCCTAATTTTAGGATTAGTGGTACAGGAAATTAAAGGTATCACTAAATTTATGTCTGATGAAATTCGTTCTCCTATAGGACAAGTGGCATCAAGTTTAGTACCTTATTTACAGGGTTGTGTGACACAACAAGAAGAAGTATTTCTAGTGTTAGATGCCCAAGCAATTGTTAATTCGGCAGTTTTGTATAAATAGACGTTAATTGTTATCACTCAAAAATTGATTTGTGTTCTCTGTAACTACTTAGGAAAATTTAAGTTATGTTCCATAAAACTGATATGGCTAAGAGTGGAGATGCTAAAAATGGGCAATCATTTATCGTTAATCAAAAAAATAGCAGTAGTATAGTTAAACTGCCAAGTCCAACTCAGCATCAAACTAGTGGTAATCCTTTAGATAATTTAGTTAATTATGTACAGCGATTGAGTT
>JBODRP010000219.1:0-9612 GCA_050633005.1 Trichormus sp.
GTATCGTAAACTACCATTTTTTGGCGATCGCAAAACTTTTCGGTCTACTGACAGTTCCTTTTTGTTCAACTTCGGCACAATCAGAACTCAAATCCTGGTAGTGGAGCAGCAAGGCTAAAATAGCGTATTAGATGTAGGTTGGGTTAAGCGCAGCGCAACCCAACATTGACTCGAAAACTCAACATAGATGTTGTTGTTGGGTTTCCTTGCGTCAACCCAACCTACAATTTTTTCGCACTATTTTAGGCTTGTCAGTCCAGTAAGGTGTTTTAGCGACAGCGTAACGCACCGAAGCTTTGGGGGAGGTGCGTTACTGCTTACGCCTAACACAACGGCAATATTGCAGGAGGAAAGTCCACACTGCAATTTGCCTCCCCTACACATACTACATATACTGAAATTTTTTCTTTAAATTCCTATAGCAGTATTTTCTCTCAAAAAATAGTTGTTAATAAACTCCAATTAATTAATATATAACCTTTTATTAACAATTAGTGACTAAATTTCATAGTTGTTATCTGTGTGAGCAGCATCAAGACATCTAAAAAATATTTAGAAAGTCAGTTGTGATACCAATATTGAACTAAAAACGACACAAAACCACGCTATTGATATAGGTTGTGCGCCTTTTATTACCATGCCTATCTCAATATTGCTTCGTAAAAAAGTCAGGGTATCTGGCTTGATTAAATATTTTTATAAGTTGTATTTATGCTGCTCATTCACTGTTTAAAAGTCAGAAAAATTGAGTATCTTATGTGATTTTATAGAGCTTTTATTAGCAGTTAAAGATTCCACTTTTCCTTAAAGAATGAACTGAAAAATCAAGCCGTCAGCACCAAAATGGAGAACAAAGAATGAAAGGACGCTCTCACCCTAAAAACAATGTAACCCTCAACCCCTCTAAAAATGAGTCAATCCGTGATGTAATTGATCGTGTTAGTTTAAGTCGTCGGCGATTCATCATGACAGCTGTGGGTACGTCGGTACTAACTGTTATTGGTGATGTTTCTATTGGTGGCTTTCTCCAAAGTGTTGAAGCAGCACCAATTCCCAAAGGAAAAGGATTTGCTGGTATTGGCTTCAAGAGCATTGAACCAAATCTACTCAATCCAGCTACAGGTTTTTTACAAAAGGATCTGGTGAGTGTTCCTGAAGGCTATACAGCCAAAGTATTGTTTGCTTGGGGAGATCCAATCATGCCTGGTGCGCCTGACTGGTTGCCAGACGCATCCCAAAATGCGGCAGCCCAAGCAATGCAAGTGGGGATGCACCATGATGGTATGCACTACTTCCCCCTATCACGGGGTAATGTGATTGGTCGGACAGTTGGTTCTCAAGCAAGATCATTAAGAGGCTTTTTAAACCAGCCTATTAATAATGGCTTGTTGTGCGTCAACCATGAGTATACCCAGGAAAATATCCTGCATGGTTCTGAAGATTTGACTCCAAATGTTACCATTGAGAAGGTACGTAAGTCTCAAGCTGCTCACGGGGTGTCCGTAGTCGAAATTTCTAAAAACGGCAATGAGTGGACTTACAATCGCAATTCGCCTTATGGTCGCCGCATTACTGCTAACACTGAAATGCGAGTTTCCGGGCCTGCGGCTGGGGATGTGTTGATGAAGTCGAAGAAGTTTAACATTACTGCTACCGGCTCTATTGAAATTGGCACAAACGACGGCTTTACTGCATACGGTACAGTCAACAACTGCGCTAACGGTTACACACCTTGGGGTACTTATTTAACTTGTGAAGAAAACTGGAACGGTTACTTTGGAAACCTGGGTGAAGCTCTAGTCTCTACTTCAGGGATTGAAGATTCAGAAATTCTGGCAGGACAAAATCGTTACGGTCTTTCTGCTAACGGTTCTGGCTATCGTTGGCATGAAGCTGACCCACGCTTCAATAACCGTACCAACCCGCTTGAACCTCACTTATTTGGTTGGGTAGTCGAGATTGATCCTTACGATCCTCAAAGCAAGCCAGTGAAGCGGACTGCTCTAGGTCGATTCAAGCACGAAAGCGCGCAGGTTGTTGTTGATGACAAAAAGCGGGTGGCTTTCTATATGGGTGATGATGAGCGTAACGAGTATATCTACAAGTTCGTTTGCGCTCAACCCTATAATCCTGGTAATCGTGCAGCTAACCGCGATTTGCTTGACTCTGGTGTGCTTTACGTTGCCAAGTTCAATGACAACGGTACTGGTGTGTGGATTCCTCTAATTTTTGGTCAAAATGGTTTGACACCAGAGAACGGTTTCAACAACCAAGCCGAAGTCTTAATTAAAACACGTCAGGCTGGAGATAGAGTCGGTGCAACCATGATGGATAGACCAGAGTGGACAGCAGTACGTCCTCGGATTGGTGGATATAAAGAAATTGAGGTCTATTGTACATTAACCAACAATAGCCGTCGTGGCACAGCCAACCCACCCATTGTTAACCAAGTAGATGGTTCAACAAATGCAGGTAGTGCGCGTCCTGCTGTAGATGCAGCTAACCCCCGTCCTGATAATCGCTATGGTCATATTATTCGCTGGCGTGAAGATGGACAAACTGTGACCGCTACAAGTTTCAAATGGGATATTTTCGTTGAAGGTGGCGATAGAACTAGAACTGAAGCCAATTTTAAAGGTAATATCAATGGTGATGATTTCAGTTCTCCTGATGGTCTGTGGTTTGATGACTTCGGTCGTCTTTGGATTCAGACTGATCAAGCTGGTGATGGTAAAGGTAGCACAGTCAATAATGTTCCTGAGCTAATAAACATCGGCAGCAACGGTATGTTTTGTGCTGATCCCAACACCAAACAGGTGAGACGCTTCTTAACCAGTCCTACAGATTGTGAGGTAACTGGTGTTACTAGCACACCTGATGGTAAAGCGATGTTCATTAATATTCAGCATCCTGGTGATAGTGGCACTACCACAAATCCCACTCTATCTAGTAACTGGCCTTTCAGCCAAGGTTATGGTTTACGTGGTCGTCCTCGTTCTGCCACAGTAGTAATTACCCGCAATGATGGTGGCGTTGTCGGTGGTTTGTAATTTAGAATTTACGCCTGATGTGAATTAGGAAAACCGCCTATCCAATAAATAGCCTATGGGCGGGGCGTATCAAACTTGGTAGGGGCGGGTTAACAAACATCATTCATGATTAACTTTTGATCTCGGTGAACCCGCCCCTACAAATATCTAAGTATTCGCAAGATTTTAATTCACATTAGACGTAATTTTCTCATTCATAATCTATCTAAAATAGAGGCGTTGTAGTCCAACGTCTCTATTTTTTAAGGTAAAAAAAAGACAGGTAAAAAGCCTGTCTTGCAGGTATGAAAAAAATTGTTTTTAGCCTGCTAATGCTGCTTTTTTCTTACGCTTCATCCACAATCCTAAAGCAGTAGCGATCGCAGTTCCACCCACAGCAAATGGTTCTGGTACTTTGGCAAATTTTACTGTACCTACTTGTGTTGTATTTAGTGGATCACTAATTGTGTAGAAGATGTTTGCTCCTACATTTAGATTTTCAGCATTTCCGATCAAAAATTTATCTGGTACAAAATAGCTCAGTCCGAGAAGTTTGCCATCATTGAAACTAACTATAGGGAAAGCGTCGAAAGCTTCGTCATCTGCTTCTGTGTAGTTAGTACCTAGATAGTTGAAGGCGACTTTTAAACCCTCACTAACCCCTAAATCTTCTAAACCTAAACCAGTTAAAGATGAATCATCATATTCAAAAGAACCAAAATATTTTCCAGGATTATCCCCGGATGTAGCATTAACAGTGAAATTGTATTTAACAATCGCAGCTTGGGCAGAGTGAGCATTAATTGCAGTCATAGAAATGGCGGCTGCAATAGTAGCAAGACCTAAGTTTTTAACCAATTTCATTAAATAATACTCCCAAGGTTAAAAGTGAATCATTACGCAATTTCACTTAATAAACCTTCAAGTAATTAATCAAGGTTAAGGAATATCAAATAAAAGGTTAAATACTAACTGATTGACCGTATAATTCTAAGAGCATAAGAGGTAGGGGGCAGGGAGCAGGGAGCAAGGGGGAGGATTAACTACACCCCACACCCTGTTCATTACGTTTTCTACTGGCAAAATAATTCTCGAATCCCAGTGCTACCAATCTCCACAGCCAACGCTGCCAACAAAAAACCTAATAGTTGCGTGACAATAACTGTACCCTCAACACCAATTAATTGATCAATCTGGTTGGCTAAACGTAAAATTAACCAAGAAACAAACATTGCCCCCAAAATACCCAACACCACAGCTAAATGTGGACTCTGGGATTTAGCCATGAATAACATCACACTTGTGAGCGTACCTGGCCCTGCTAACAAGGGCAAAGCCAAAGGCGTAATTGCAACATCGCGTCCTTGTTCATGAACGGGTGTATCTAATTCTCCCCGCAGCATTTGCAAGGCGATGAGCAGCAGTAATAATCCCCCAGCTACCCGCAACGACCCCATGCTAATTTCTAGATAAGCCAAAATATATTGACCTGCAAAAGCAAATATTAGCAAAACTGCGATCGCTACAATAATCCCCTTATCAATGACTTTATTTCTGTCTTCTGGTGTTATACCCTTAGTTAAGGCTAAAACTACTGGTATATTGCCTACAGCATCTGCTAAAACAAACACCGCAATAAAAGTTTGAATCAAAATAGAAGTATCGACCATCACGCCCAATTCATCAAATTACATAAAATCAGTCATTAGTCAATAGAAGTTATCAATTTTGAATTTTGAATTTTGCGAAAAGTTCTGTAGGCGGGTTTCCCGCCGTAGGAAACTTTTCAAGACGAATTTTGAATTGATTTGTCCCCCCTTGCCCCCTCATCCTCTTTGTTGGATATTGAAGTAACGGTATATTTGATTATCTATCGCACACAACTACATTGCTTACTCAGTCTATGAAGTCTTATTTAGCCGCCGCTATTCAAATGACCAGTGTGCCAGATTTACAAAAGAATTTGGTACAAGCAGAAGAATTAATTGATCTGGCTGTGCGCCGGGGTGCAGAATTGGTAGGGTTGCCAGAAAATTTTTCTTTTATGGGCGAGGAAAAAGATAAACTGGCACAAGCAGAAGCGATCGCTCATGAAAGTGAAATTTTCATCAAAAAAATGGCGCAACGCTTCCAAGTTACTATCTTAGGCGGTAGCTTCCCTGTACCCGTAGGTGATACAGGTAAAGTGTATAACACTACAATTCTAGTTAACCCTAGTGGTGAAGAACTTGCCCGTTACAATAAAGTTCACCTGTTTGATGTGAACGTTCCTGATGGTAATACCTACTGTGAATCTAGTACAGTGGTTGCCGGTGAACAACTACCCCCGGTATATTTCTCAGATATTCTGGGAAATATCGGTATGTCTATTTGTTATGATGTCCGCTTTCCTGAACTCTACCGCCACCTTGCCACTAAAGGCGCAGATGTGATTTTTATCCCTGCTGCTTTTACAGCCTTCACAGGTAAAGATCATTGGCAAGTATTACTACAAGCCAGAGCCATTGAAAATACTGCCTATGTAATAGCTCCAGCACAAGCCGGCAATAACTACGGTCGTCGTCTCACCCACGGACACGCGGTAATTATCGACCCTTGGGGAACAATTTTAGCTGATGCTGGGGATAAACCGGGAGTAGCGATCGCAGAAATTAATCCCTCACGTCTGGAACAAGTGCGCCGTCAAATGCCTTCTTTACAGCACCGAGTGTTTAGTTAGGGGGCAGGGGGCAGGGGGCAGGGGGCAGGGGGCAGGGGCGCAGGGGCAGAACAACTATTGAATTTTGAATTTTGAATTTTGAATTTTGAATTTTGAATTTTGAATTTATATGCTCTATTCACCACTAGATTTTTGTGGTGTAATTCCATGTAGTTTGATAAAGCTATCAAAGGAATACCAAGCTAAGACATACCAAGGAATAATTTCAAATTGCAACCCTTTGATGATTAACTGTCTCACTGCTAAAATACTCAATCCCAAAGGAAAGAGAAAGCGGATATCAACAACACCTTCAGTTGCTTGTTTGACTCGTTTATTCAAATCTACAACTGCACTGGCTACGTTTGTGGCAGCTTCAGTATTACCCTCTGTAATCTCTGCAAAAATTATGCCTAAATCTTTTAGGGTTGCTAATACATTCTCTAAGCTAGTTTTTGTATCATCATGCTTAATTACAATACTTCCATGATCTAGATTAGTCCTCACCTGTTGGACATTTGGTTTGGCTTCTAGTGTATTAGCAATATGTTGCATGGTGTCAGGTTGACGATGAGCGTGGGCAATTCTCAACCTGAGTCTGCCTGGAGTGTCACTCACAATTTTAGTTGATATTGGCTGGGATGATTGATTAAAATTAATGCGTTCTTTTACTTCTGGCATTTTAGTAAGATTCCCATGACTATTTGTTAACATCAACTCACGCTCCTGTGTTAATTCGTAATTCGTAATGGACTTCGTCCCGCTTCGCTAACGTAATTCGTAATTCGTAATTTGTTTATTAATAATTTCTATTTTAGATGCAGATAAAATTAATGTTTTTACTTTTATCGTTTCTTTTGAAATTTAGTATAACTTACGTAATTCAAATATTTTGAATTTTGGATTTATCCATATCCATGTAGGGTGTGTGACGCTCTTAAAGTATTCCAACGTAGTCATTAGACTTATAGCGTCACGCACCAATCATTAATTGTGACACTTGGGGAACATCAAAAAAATTATCCGCAATTAATGGTTGGGTGGGGTGCGTCAGTATGAAGAATTTGTGAGTATAGTTAGGTTCTATCGCACTGACGCACCCTACAGTTTGGATATAATTTAAATAAATTTGCTCACAGCGTAGTCAATTACAGAAGATTCGATATTTATAAGCTACAGCAAGTGATTGAAAAAAGTAATGAGTAAGAAATTTACTTATTACTCATTACTTAATACTTATTACTTAACTTCCACTTAGGGCTGCTAAAGTCCATTTTCAGCCGTAGCATCAATGGTATTAGTACCAGGTTCAAAAGCTGGTGTTTCTTTTGCTTCTGCTAATTCCGCTTTGGCTTCTGCAACGATATCTTCCCAAGTTTCACCTAGTTCAGCAAAAGCACCTTTGCTTTTTTCATAAGCAACGATACCACCTTTAATAATTGATTTAGCTATGGGTTTACCAATACCTGCGACAACAGGGAGAAGCACGGGAGCTAGTAATACTGCACCGATACCAGCGATAAGTCCAGGTGCGCCAGCTTCTTCAACAAAGTCTGTGATTTTAGGGGCCATAATTCATTCCTCCGATTTTAATTGAAAAACTTGCCTGAAAGCCTTCTAGCCTAATGTGGCTAGATTTGTCATCTCATCTTCCTGATGGTAGAGCTTTTTGAGATGAATGCTTGAGAATTGGACGTAAGCCGTTGACTCCAGCAACTATGGTTGAGCCATTATTAACTACTGTGGCTGCTAGGGGGTTCAAGCCAAACAATACAGCCACCATTAATGCTCCCAAGTTAGGTATAGCAACAATACCTGTGTTTTGCCGAATTAAGTGCTTGGCTTGACGGGCGATCGCAATTGCTGCTAATAATCCATGTAGGTCATTCTGCATTAACACTACGTCTGCTGTTTCACGGGCGATTTCTGAACCGTGGGCAAAGGATACTGACACATCGGCGTAGGCTAAAGCTGGGGAATCGTTGATACCATCCCCAACAAATGCTACTGTTTTGCCTTGTTCGTGCAGTTGACGGACTACTGTGGCTTTTTGTTCTGGGAAAGCTTCTGCATGGGTATGACTGGGCGCAATTCCCAGTTGAGTTGCTACAGTTTGGGCTGTGCGCTTGTTATCACCAGTCAGCATATGCACCTCCACACCTTCTACATTCATCAGTTGGGAGATGACTTCCCGGCTTTCTGGGCGGAGAACATCACTATATTTTATTCTACCTTGAAGTTGCCCATTACTGGCGACATAAATTACCGAGGTGGCTTTTTGTCCGTTGCTGTTGAGTGCGTCCATATTGATATCTTGCTGACGCAAGAATCTTTCGCTACCCACATACACACACTCGCCATCAATCTCGGCTTTCACACCCAACCCTAGTTGATAATCCCACTTACTACGGCTGGGAATCTCGACTTTTCGGGCTGCGGCATAGCGAATTACGGCTTCGGCTACTGGATGGGTTAAACGTTGTTCGGCGGCGGCTGCTAATGCCAAAATGCGATCGCTTGATATTTCCGAATTATAACTTTCAACCGCAATTACCGATACTTCTCCTTGGGTGAGTGTGCCTGTTTTATCAAAGACTATCGTGTCAACTTCTGCTAGTTGTTCTAAGGCTCTACCACTACGGATGAGAATCCCTTGACGGGCTGCATAGGAAAGTGCCGCCAGTACTGTTGTCGGTACAGAAACTCTAATCCCGGTAGCAAAATCTAGAGTTAATACACTAGCTGCCCGTGCAGGGTTACGAGTAGCAGCAAATACGGCTGCTCCTAGTAATAATGTTGGTAATACGGCTTTTTCGGCAAATTTGATGGCGTAATTCTCCATGCGGGTATCATGGACAGGTGCTTCTTGCATTAATTTAATACTCTGTCCGGCGCGGGTGTCGTTACCTACCCTTTCTGCTTGGATGTAAACCCGCCCTTCCCGTACTAAGGTGGAGGCAAATACAGCTTGTCCTTTGGTTTTTAAAATGGGAACAGATTCCCCTGTAAGTTTTTGTTCATCTAATAGTGCCTTACCTTTAATAATGCTGCCATCTACGGGGATTTGTTCACCGGGGTAAACGATGACTGTATCCCCTGGATGTACCTGTTGAATGGGGATTTGCATTTTCTCCCCATCCCGTTCTACCCAAACAAATTGTCCTAGGGAGTTGAGTAAATCTAGGGTTTGCATTTTGGAGGAGCGGGCGGTGCGATCGCGGATATTTTCGCCAATTTCAATTAAACTCAACATCAGTGATGGTGTGAGAAACTGTCCTTGCACGGTAGTAATGGCGATCGCCATAAAATCTAAGAAGTCGATAGTAAATTTACGTTGGGTTGCTATGCCCACAAATGCCCTTTGCAAGACGGGTAATGTAGCTAGGGCAATAGTCCCTGCCGTCAACAAGGGGGGAATCGCTACTCCTACAGGGCCACCCAACACCGCTAAACCAGTGGCTAAAACGGAAAGTTGCAATCCTGGCCAGGATGTTTCTTCTTTGTCTGTTTGTGTCGTTAATGATTGTTTGGTATTTAGGGGAACGATGCCGGGATCGCTAGCTGCTAAAATCAAGCATCTGAGGCGCGATCGCATTTTTATATCAGTAATTTTACTACTTTTGTATGTTACAGCTACAGATGCGGCGGCTGGTTTAATTTTGGTTTTAATGATTAAGGGATCAGCGTCTAATAAAGCTAACAGACGACTAGCATAATCCGTATCATAGCGTAACCGAGGTATACGCCAACGTAACCGCCCCGGTACTGCATGAACAATACTATAACTAACTTGAGTAATTTGCTTGTGAGTTGGAACTTGTGGCGCAGTTGCAACTACCTGACTGTGTTGTTTTTCGGGAATTTGATAAGCAGCGATTTCAGTTA
>JBODRP010000220.1:0-9608 GCA_050633005.1 Trichormus sp.
TTACTCATTACTCATTACTCATTACTTATTACTCATTACTCATTACTCATTACTTCAAAAATAACTGATGACTGCTTCTGGATACACTTTACCTGTTTTTGCTTGTGCGGCGGCTGTGGCTGCTTTACGTTGGTTGCGTGAGCGTCAATCTTTAGGGGTGGTAGCGGTTGATTTGATTACACCTGCTCAAATAGCACAAATCCCTATAGAACAGGTAGCAGGGTTATCTGAAAATATGGCTTTGGCAATTACTCGCTCTGATCCTGGTGATAATCTGGATTTGACTAAAAATACCCCTGTTTGGGCGTTGGTGTCTTGGGGAGGGGTTGGTGATGAGCAAGTAACTATTCAAGGGGGGGAGGGTATTGGTAAACAAGTCAATGCGAATAATCATCCAGCGATTTATGGTTATGCACGGCAGTTGATGCAAGCAAACTTGTCTCGATTACTCGCACCTACAGAAAAAATCACGGTGACAGTGATCTTACCAGAAGGGCGATCGCTTGCTGTTCGTACTTCTAATGCTGCTTTTGGTGTAGTTGAGGGATTGTCTTTATTGGGAACATCGGGTATTTCTCAACCTTTGAGTACTCCTGAACAGTTAAATACTTTTCGGACTGAATTACAACGAAAAGCTAGTGTTTTTGCAAGTCTGGTGTTTTGCATTGGGGAGAATGGTTTAGATTTAGCCCCAAAAATCGGTATTAACCCTGAGAAGTTGGTAAAAACTGCTAATTGGTTGGGGCCGATGTTAGTAGAAGCAGAACTTTTGGGTGTTAAAGAAATCTTATTGTTTG
Source organism: Trichormus sp. (assembly GCA_050633005.1). GTDB lineage: Bacteria > Cyanobacteriota > Cyanobacteriia > Cyanobacteriales > Nostocaceae > Trichormus. Next base: position 798 of record JBODRP010000220.1, read on the forward strand.
GCTATCACGGTAAGTTGATGAAATTAGCGGGGGGAATTTTTCACACTCACCATCATTTAGCCGATGGGCGACGAGAAATTTTAACAGCTCACTGTGCTTTAGCAGGTTTACATCAAGAAGATATAGAAATAGTGTTTCATAGCCCGACTGCTGAAGCTGCACTTAAACACTTAAGAGCCTTAGATAGTGCTAGAGGTAGTAATTGGGTAAATCAAGTTTATGGCGCGATCGCTGATACGATTGATCTACGCTGCCAAGAATATCTCCACAGCCATAGCACCAAAGAGAAGATGATTACAGTCTGTGGCTCAATTCTCTTTGACCGCGATCGCCAAATTATCGTTAAAAGCAAAACTGCTTGTAACTTAATTGGAAATTTATGTTAACTTATTATGAATAATCATAAATAAATTCAATAAATAACTTTTTCAGTAAGCACCCTAGGGTAACTTATACCTTTTAATACCTTGGATATTGCCTAGACAGACGTTAGTTACATAGCGTTTGTGACAGTTAACTCTACCCTTTGCTGACTAACCAGGCAGCAAAACCGTACATCTCACAAGAGTAATCATCTACATCTAAACTGCACTTCTCCAATTATGAATACAGTGGTGACTCTACCAACCGAACAAGCCCCTCAAGCAGTAGAAGAGTTTGGGAAGCTTGAGCGTCAAATCATCGTCATTTTAGACTTTGGTTCTCAATATTCAGAACTAATTGCGCGACGCATCCGCGAGACTCAAGTATACTCTGAAGTTTTGTCTTATCGCACCCCAGCTGAAGAGTTACGAAAACTCGACCCCAAGGGAATCATTCTTTCTGGCGGCCCCAACTCCGTTTATAGTCCCGGCGCACCCCATTGCGACCCGGAAATCTGGAAATTGGGAGTTCCCATCTTGGGTGTTTGCTATGGTATGCAGTTGATGGTAAATCAACTGGGAGGGGAAGTAGCCCAAGCTGACCGGGGTGAATATGGCAAAGCATCACTGTATATTGATGACCCTACAGACTTATTAACTAACGTCGAAGACGGCACTACTATGTGGATGAGTCACGGCGACTCAGTCACAAAAATGCCCCCAGGGTTTGAAGTTTTAGCCCATACAGAAAATACTCCCTGTGCTGCTGTTGCTGACCACGAGAAAAAACTCTATGGTGTCCAGTTTCATCCTGAAGTTGTACATTCTATTGGCGGTTTAGCTTTAATTCGCAACTTTGTCTATCATATTTGTGAGTGTGAACCGACTTGGACAACAGCCGCTTTTGTAGAAGAAGCAATTCGAGAAATTCGCGCCAAAGTTGGTGATAAGCGGGTACTTTTGGCCTTGTCTGGGGGTGTAGACTCTTCTACCTTGGCTTTTTTACTACATAAAGCCATTGGAGATCAACTCACTTGCGTATTTATCGACCAAGGCTTTATGCGGAAGTATGAGCCAGAAAGGTTGGTAAAATTATTCCAAGAACAGTTTCATATTCCTGTAGAGTATGTTAACGCGCGCGATCGCTTCCTGAACATGATGGAGGGAGTCACAGACCCAGAAGAAAAACGCCGCCGCATCGGTCACGAATTTATTCAGGTCTTTGAAGAAACATCTAAACTTCTTGGCCCCTTTGACTATCTAGCACAAGGAACTCTCTACCCAGACGTAATTGAATCTGCTGATACCAACGTTGACCCCCAAACCGGGGAACGGGTAGCAGTAAAAATCAAAAGCCATCATAACGTCGGTGGTTTACCCAAAGATTTACGCTTCAAGTTAGTCGAACCTCTGCGGAAACTTTTTAAAGATGAAGTCCGCAAAGTTGGACGCTCTATCGGTTTACCAGAAGAAATTGTCCAACGTCAACCCTTCCCCGGCCCCGGTTTAGCAATTCGCATCTTAGGTGAAGTCACATCTGAACGGTTAAATATTTTACGTGACGCTGATTTGATTGTCCGCCAAGAAATCAACCAGCGCGGTTTGTATCATGAATACTGGCAAGCATTTGCTGTTTTGTTACCAATTCGTAGTGTTGGTGTCATGGGTGATCAACGCACCTATGCTTACCCGATTGTATTACGGATTGTCAAGAGTGAAGATGGCATGACAGCAGATTGGGCGCGTGTCCCTTACGATGTGCTGGAAGTGATTTCTAACCGCATTGTGAATGAGGTCAAAGGGGTAAATCGCGTGGTGTTTGATATTACCTCTAAGCCACCTGGAACTATTGAGTGGGAATAGCACTTTTGAAGTAAGTGAGGTACGCCATCAGTAATAAGTAATAAGTAATAAGTAATGAGTAATGAGTAATGAGTAATAAATTTACTTATTGCTTATTACTTTTTTCAATTAGTTGGTGTCCTTCATAAACATCGAATCTGCTGTATGTTCCCCGTTCCCTACCTACGTAAATAATTTCAATAATCAAGTCGCATTACTATAAGTGATAACTGTTAAATCGGTATTTCAATTTCAAATTTTGCACCTTCTCTTGGCGCAGAAATACAATTTAACTTGCCACTGTGCTGTTCAACTACGATTTGATAGCTGATAGACAGTCCTAAACCAGTACCTGAACCAACGGGTTTTGTAGTGAAAAAAGGATCAAATATTTGAGATAAGGTTGCTTCATCTATACCAACTCCATTATCAATAATGGAAATTTTTACGGCATTTTCTGAACTAATTACCTCTGTTTTTATGGTAATAGTTGGTTGAAAAATATTACTTGAAGTCACCCTCAAGGCATCAATGGCATTATTTAAAATGTTCATGAACACCTGATTAAGTTGACTGGCGTAACAGTTGACTTCGGGTAATGCTTGATATTCTCTAATCAATTTGATTTCAGGTAAAGTCTCAGTTGCTTGTAAGCGATGTTGCAGAATTAATAAGGTGTTTTCTATTCCTTCTTGCAAGTCTACTGATTTTTTGCTTGATTCATCTAAGCGAGAAAAATTCCGTAAACTCAGGACAATATTCCTAATACGCTCACTTCCTGATTTCATAGAATTGAGCATTTTGGCAGTATCTTTTTCTAAAAAATTTAGGTCAGCTTCAGCAATTTTTTGTTGAAGTAAACTGGAGGGCTGGGGATATTCTGATTGATATGCTGCAATCAACTCTAAAAGAATACTGATAGATTCTTGAGTATGGTTAATATTGCTATAAATGAACCCTATGGGATTATTGATTTCATGAGCAATACCTGCCACAAGATTGCCTAAACTAGACATTCTTTCAGATTGAATGAGTTGTGCTTGGGTGATTTGTAGTTGTTTAATGGTTTGTTCCAAGTAAATATTTTGTTGTTTGAGTTTTTTTTCGGCTATGAGACGCTCAATTTCTGCGGCTGAACGAGCGGCAAAGATTTTTAAGATGGATTCTTGTTCTTCATAATTCCTTTCTAATGGTTTAGTATCTAAGCCAGCAATATGTCCTAGAGGTTTACCTTCAGGATCTAAAATTGGAATACCTAGATAACTTTCGGCATTTAACATCACTAAATCTAGGTCTTCAGGAAACTCTTTTTGAATACACTTATCGTAAATTTGCAGACCTTCTTCATAGACAATACCACAAGGAGTTCCCATCAAATCATATTCAAAATTGGGGCCAAAGCCTTCTCCTGTCCAAAATGCTAAAACTCTAGCTCGTGGTGAGTCTTGAGCATCAATAAACTCTGCAATCAAAGCATACTGAATTTGCAGTACTTCAGCCAAGTAATGAGCGCAAGCTTGGAAAAAGGCTTCACCAACTTGCGCTGCAATGCCTTCTACAATTAGTTTAAGGTTGATATTTTCTTGGTGGAATTTTTGTTCTGTTAAGGTAATTTGATTTTGTTGTTGATAGGGAGTCAGCATGATAATGAGTTAAATCTTAAGGATGTTTGAAAAAAAACACATTTTGCTTAAGATTTATTATTCCCATCTGCAAATGATAAATTTTTATGTAAAGAAAAATTCATCCTAGATAGTCTGAAATTAGACAATCACAGGCTATTTATAAAGTAAATATTAAGTAGAGTAGGCCAAAAGCGGTGTGGATTTTCCTACTACTTTAATTTTGAATTTTGCGTAAAGTTGCGTGTGGGGTTTTCGCCCGTTGAGCAAACTTTTCAAGAGGAATTTTGAATTTTGAATTGATTCATTGTTGGTGCGTGAAGGTATTAGTCTTATAACTACGTTTAAATATTTTCGCAGCGTCACACACCCTACATCAAAAATATGTCAGTTGCGTAAGTTTTAATCACAAAATGTCACAATAAAATTTGTATTAAATGATTTTGAAGGGTAATTGAATTGTGAAAGTAGTACCTTGGCCTAAACCTGGACTAGTAACGTCAATTGTGCCACCGTGTAATTCTACTAGATGACGAGCGATCGCTAAACCTAGTCCTAAACCTCCTTGTGTATAATTACGATCTGCTTGATGATAACGTTCAAAAACATGGGGTAAAAACTCTGAGTTAATACCTATCCCTGTGTCAGTTACCGTAATTTGGGCTTGAGAATCTTTCTTTAATAGCTCTACCAATACTTTGCCGCCGGGATTTGTAAATTTGATGGCGTTGGAGAGCAAATTACCTAATACTTGGAGTAAACGGTTGATATCACCAGTAATGGTGGGAACTGATGAATCTATGACAGATTCAAGGGTAATATTCTTGGCTTTAGCTGAGGGGTATGCTGTCTCTATAGCTACGCCAATAATTGCAGCTAGATTGACTTGGATCAGCTCTAATTTTAATTTGCTCCGTAGAATACGGGACATATCTAGCAAATCTTCTAGAAGTTTGGCTTGGAATTTCGCATTGTGTTCAATAGTTTCTACAGCACGGATAAAATGAGTCTGATCAAGTTGCCGAGTTTTGAGCAGTTGCGCCCAGCCCAGAATAGCACTAAGTGGCGATCGCAAATCATGAGATACCATTGCCACAAACTCATCTTTAGCTTGGTTGGCGGCTTCGGCTTCTGTGCGAGCGGCTTTTTCTAGTTGTAAGAGTCGGTTACGTTCGGCTTCTAGTTGTTTGTAATCATCAATATCGGTACTTGAGCCAAACCATTTGACAATCTCTCCTTGCTCATTTTGGATGGGTACGGCTCTGGTTAAATGCCAGCGATAGCTACCATCAGATTTTCGATATCTAATTTCTTGTTCGTAAGCTTTTCCGGTTTCCATAGCTTTGAGCCATTTTTGCATCACTATGGAAATGTCATCTGGGTGGATAACCTCTTTCCAACCAAAACCTAATGATTCCTCAATAGTTTTACCTGTGAACTCATACCAACGTTGATTGATATGTTCACATTCTCCCTTAGTATTACTAATCCAAACCAAATGAGGTACAACATTTGATAAATAGCGGTAGCGTTGTTCACTATCACGCAGTTGTTGTTCTGTTTGCTTCCGATCTGTAATATCAAAGGCAGTACCAACTATTTGACGTGGTGAACCGTCAGCATTCCTAGCAAATATACAATTGCGACTACAGAACCATCGCCATGTAGCGTTGGCGTGTCGCATCCGATACTCATGTTCTAAAACTTCACCATCCCTGGCGGTATTAAATCTTTCAAAGACGGTAGGAAGTTGCAGAAAATCATCAGGGTGCATGAGTCTCACTAAAAATTCTGAACCCAAAACTTGAATTGTTTCGGGAGAATGGCCAAGTAGGGTTTTTACTTGGCCATTGAGATAAATATTTTTCCTTGCTAACAAGTCATAAACATACAAAATTCCTGGTGTAGTTTCGGCGATGCGTTCGATGAGTTTTTGTGATTCGCGTAACTTTTCCTCACTCCGGCGCAACTCCTGACTTAACTGTGCTTTTTTGATAGCTGAGTAGACACTGAAACGCAACCGTTCACCAGTAGTTTCTCCTTTCACTAGATAGTCATGAACACCACTTTTCATGGCTTCGACAGCGATCGCTTCGTTACCGTAGCCTGTTAACATCACTACAGCCGGCATATGATCTTGAGTGATTTTTTTGAGTTCTGCCAGAAATTCCAGTCCATCTAAATCTGGTAATAAAAAGTCTAATAAAATCCCATCAGGTTGGAGTTTTTGACATAATGCTAATGCCTCTTCCCCTGATTCTTGTTCTAGAATTTCATAGCTATGCTCTTGATCTTGCTGGAGATAACGACGATACACCTGACGATCTTCAGGAGAATCATCAATAATTAAAATAGTTAGCGGTTGTCCCATGACTATTTATTAACAGCATCAGGAAGAATCACAATATCCAACCAATAAGTTAAAAAGTTGTGAATTGTGGTTGCTAGTCGATTGATATCAATTGGTTTCAGTATATAGCTAGCAACGGAGTATTGATAACATATTGCAATATCCTTGGGGTTAGAAGAAGTGGTGAAGACAACTATAGGTATAGATTTCATCTCTGGATCTTGTTTAATTTGGGCTATAATATCTCGCCCATCAGTACCTGGCAAATTCAGATCGAGTAAAATAATTGATGGTCTTGGGGCAGTTTGAGGATCATTATAATCTCCATTATGATAGAGAAAATCTAAGGCTTCATCACCATCTACACAACGAAAAATCGGATTTAATATCTTTTCTTTTTGAATTAATCGCCACAAAGCTTCAAAATCTTCGTCGCTATCTTCAATTACTAATAAAGGTTGTGTAGTATTGCCAATCATGGGAAAGGGGTGTAGGGGAGACGAGGGGGAGGGGGGAGGGGGCAAGGGGCAGGGGGCAAGGGGAGACAAGGGAGCAGGGGGAGTAAAACTCTTCAATTGTGAATTTTGTAGCTTGCTTCTCTAACGAGACGCTACCGCGTTCGCCATTCGCGTTAGCGTCTCTGTTCGCGCAGCGTCCCGGAGGGAAAGAGAAGGCGTTCTCGCAGAGTACCCGCAGGGTATTTTGAATTTTGAATTGATTAGCCCAATTCCCAATGCCCAAAATTCCTTAATTTTGAATTTTGAATTTTGAATTTTGAATTTTGAATTGATTCATTCTGGTTCTTGTAATGTGAAATAAAAAGTGCTGCCTTCACCATAGGTTGATTCTAGCCAAATTGTACCGCTATGTCGTTCCACAATTTTTTTAGCGATAGTGAGTCCTGCACCTGTACCACCACCGTATTTACTAGGGCCGTGTAGTCGCTTGAAAATGCGGAAAATCGAGTCAAAATGTTTTTCTCGAATGCCTATACCATTGTCTTGGATGTAAAATGTGATTGGTCGTAAATTATCGAAGTAGCCAATTTCAATCCATTTGTTGGGTTTATCGTTGTATTTAATGGCGTTGGCGATGAGGTTGCTAAAGACTTCACCTAATTGGACGCGATCGCAATACACTGTTGGTAGTGGTCTAGGAATACGAATTTCTACCCCTGATTCTTCAATGCGAACCCTTAACATATCCAAAATCCGATGTACCACATCATTGAGGTTAGTAGGCTGCATGATTAGATCCACTCTTCCCAACCGAGAAAAATGCAAGAGTGAATCAATTAAATCTTCCATGCGTTGGGTAAGACGAATCAAGGTCATTAACTTTTCTTTACCATCGGCGTTGATAATTTCACCGTAGTCTTCCATTAAAAAGTTAGAGTAATTGTGAATCCCCCTCAATGGTTCTTTTAAATCGTGAGATGCAATATAAGCAAAAGCATCTAATTCTTTATTGCTGCGTTCCAATTCTATATTCAATTGAGCTAATTCATCAGCCTTTCTTAGCACCACACCAATAATTGCACTCCGTAATTCTAAGGCTGCATTAACTTGGTAAGATTTCCAAGGTAGGGATTTTAGAAGAACCGTTTCTTTCCATAATTCAAAAGATTTACGAGGTGATAGGCGCGTACCTCCATTAACTGTTACTTCTACAGGTTTATGAGGATTCCCTCCCCAATTGACAGTCTGCACTACCTCTGGACGAAACCACAAAATATAGTTTTTCTGACTTTTAGAGATGGAAAGTGCCATTAACCCACTAGCAACATTTCGCAGGTTTTCGGCTTCTGGATAAACGGCTGCTAAAGAATCAGTGAAGAAAATTTCTTGATGCAGATTTTGATTTATCCACTCTACTAAATCATGAATGTCTGGGGTTGTGGGAGTATTACCGACAAGATAACATTGACCATTAAAACAAACAGCAGCACCCTCTGCATTTACTAGGTCTAGTATATTCGGCTGATGATGAATTAAGGCATCAATAAAATTATTCTCTATGGAGATATATTCTATTAATTTACTATGCACAGATTTAACTTTGATTTTTTCTGCTATATCTTCACTATCTTCTTTAGCACTCATTTCTATTGAAGTCATTTGACCTAAAAATTCACAGGCACTACGAATTTCATAGGGTACATATTTGGGTGACTGATGATGGCAGGAAATTAATCCCCATAGTTGTTGATTTTTGATAATAGAAATAGACATAGAAGCACTCACCCCCATATTCTGCATATATTCAATATGTAAAGGTGAGACACTCCGCAACACTGAACTACTTAAATCTAGGGGTCGATTATTTATAGGATTATTTGTAGGGATAATTTTTGCTGGTTGATAGTTAACATTTGGTATTAGTCTCAGCCAGTTTTGAGTGTAGAGCTTTCTAGCTTGCTGGGGAATGTCAGAAGCAGGATAGTATAAGCCTAAATAAGATGTCAAATATTCCGGCTTTTCTTCAGCAATCACAGAACCATGCCAATTTTCATCAAACCGATAAACCAACACCCGATCAAAGCCCGTAATTTTTTGTACTTCTTTGACTAAAATTTGACTAAGTTCAGAGATAGTTGTTGCCGCTTGTAATTTTATCATGGTGAGTTTTACCAAGT
>JBODRP010000221.1:0-9569 GCA_050633005.1 Trichormus sp.
ATTCAAACTTACTGCTGACACGTTTAAAATTAATCTTGTCAATGCGGGCAGTTTTAACAGTGGTGACAGAACCTGAGAGAATCGGGTTATTAATCTCACCTTCTACCTGCAATTTGGCTTGTAATTGTCCGGCTACAGGTACAGGCAGTTTTAAATTCAAAGTTTCTTGGGCTTTGGCGACACTCACCCCAATAATACGTACAGCCAACTTATAACCTTGATTGCTATCAATGATGCCGGCTGCCACTAGAGGAATTTTACCGTAATTGGTGGTGATATTCTCTAGTTTAATTTCCGTGCCTTGGAAGTAAATACTACCTTGAGTATTAATAAATGGTTGTGGTGTTCGGGGGATTTGCAGCGTTACCCGTCTTAAGTCCGCATTACCCTATAATAAAGGTTTCTGTTCTGGTGCTAGTTGCACTTGCAAATCACCATTGACTCGACCCGTCTGTAAATTCAATGGTAATTTAACAAGACGGGTAACATTTGCTGCTAAAAAATTTTCCGCTTGCACTTGCAGATTTGCTACCAACGTTTTGGGACGGATATCCCCAGCCAGAGAAACCTTACCCCCAGTATCCCCCTCACCTTGGACGACAAATTTAACTAGTTGATTATCTTCTAATAATTGAGCTGATCCCACAAGTTGGCTAAAAGCTATGGGAGATAACTTTTCCTCTCCCTTGTCTCCTTCGCTTACCCTCTCATCCTCTAGTTTCTGCGGCACAAGTACCAACTTACCATTACGCAAGCGGATGGTATCTAAATCAGTTTTAATTGCTCCTGGTGCGCCTGGGGGTGCTAAAGTGGTAGTAATCCAACGCCCTTGGTTATCCTGTTCAATATAGACATTAGGGTTAACTAAGGTAACATCAAGTTTAAGCTGACGATTAAAAATTAATAATAAAGGGTTAAAGCCTACTTCTACCCCATCGACGGCCACCTGATCCGGATCTGTTGGTGTAGGGGGGATAGCCGAAGCAGCAAAACTAACTCCTGTGAGAGAGAATTGTGTGACTTTCCCTAGTTTTACCGGACGGTTCAGTGTACTGGTGAGACTTTTTTCGGCTAAGGGCGTTAATTCTTTCTGGACAAAAATCCACAACCGCCAAGCCCCGCCAATTAAAGCCAGTAGTAAAATACTCCCTAGGGCTATACCACCACGCTTTAAAACCAGCAACCACAAACGCTTGCGGTCACTATTACCAGATTGATGATCTTGATCGGAAGATTTACTCATGTGGCTTCACTTCTTTTTTGCTGGATGTGGTAGGCACACTACTAGCACTATGGGCATATTACTATGCCAATACCAAGATACAAAGCAATTTCAACTTTTGGCATGAGGAGCAACCCTTAATCAAGATGGGAGCAACGCGAAAATGTTAGATCATCGCTTTTTGGGGCAGGGGGAGCAGGGGGAGCAGGGGGAGCAAGGGGAGTAAAGAGAGAAATTAGTAATTTTTGCTACTATAAAAATTGATAATACACTTATTTTCTTTTTCTTCCCCTGCCTCCCCTGCTCGCCCACCTCACTTTCATCGCATTGCTCCCATCAAGATTTAATATTCAGAGTCAACCCATACACCCCTACACCCTTACACCCCTACACCCGTAAACTTATAGATATAGATCAAAATATGAGGACAGATGATTACGCCAATGCGGGTTTTTGTATTGATTTTTAATGCTCACACGGAAAATGAGGGGATTCATACTCTGCGCGTGGGCGATCGCAATAAAATTTTAATGTTTGAATCCCAAGATGATGCCGTTCGTTTTGCCCTAATGTTAGAAGCACAGGATTTTCCTACGCCAACTGTGGAAGCAATGGACGCTGAAGAAATTAAGGAATTTTGCGAAAGTGCTAACTATGATTGGGAAATTATCCCAGAAAATAGTGATCTGATTATTCCTCCAGAAGTGAATGTGCCTGAAACCGACTGGCAGGCTGATGGGCAATATGATGACACTAGTCAGGAAAATTTGGACTTTGGCGAAGTACCACCAGCAGAGGAAACAGAATTTTCTGCGACTGAACTAGAAAAGATTCGCCGCAAATTAGAAGGATTGTTGTAACTTAGTCATTTAGTGAATTGACTAAGATCAAAAACCAACACACAGGCTCGGATAAATGACAAATTTGCAGGAACGTGGGCATTTACTAACTGAACAAGTCAATCCTTTGAGTTTAAATTTAGACCAACTCAGTTGTTTAGAGTTGGTGGAATTGTTTAATACTGAAGACTATAAGGCAGTGGCGGCGGTGGCGGCGGCGAAGGTAGAAATAGCCAAGGCAATTGAACAGACAGCAGAACGTTTGCGCCAGGGTGGACGCTTGTTTTATGTAGGTGCGGGGACAAGTGGCAGGTTGGGGGTACTAGATGCGGCTGAGTGTCCCCCAACTTTTTGTACACCCCCAGAGTTAGTACAGGGGATTATTGCTGGCGGTGCGGGGGCTTTAGTACGTAGTTCTGAGGATTTAGAAGACAGGGCTGAAGATGGGGATGCAGCGATCGCTCAACGCCATATTACTCTTTTAGATGTAGTTGTGGGAATTACTGCCGGTGGGACTACGCCTTTTGTCCACGGCGCGCTGACTGCTGCCCAGAAACGGGGGGCATTGACAATTTTTATTGCTTGTGTACCAGCAGAACAAGTAAGCTTTGAGGCTGATATTGATATTCGCCTGTTAACGGGGCCGGAAATTTTAGCCGGTTCTACCCGTCTAAAAGCTGGGACAGTTACCAAGTTGACTTTAAATATTCTCTCTACTGGAGTGATGGTTAAACTAGGTAAAGTCTACGGCAATCGCATGGTAGATGTAGCGGTAACAAATCAAAAATTACGCGATCGCGCCTTACGCATTTTACAAGACCTCACAGGTTTAAGTCGAGAAGCAGCCGGTTATTTATTAGAACGTAGCGGTAAATGGGTCAAACTGGCATTATTAATGCACTGGACTGGTTTAAGTAAAGAAGATGGCGAAAAGTTGTTATCAACACACCAAGGTAATCTCAGAAATGCCGTTGCTAGTTTACCCAACACGGTGAAATGATACAGCACTTTTGAAGTAAGTGAGGTACACCATGAGTAATGAGTAATAAGTAATAAGTAATAAGTAATATAGCCTTTCCTAGTCTACTGAGGTACAAATCTCTGGGTAACTCTCTCTTGAAAAGTTGAGCAACTGCCGTGCATGGTTTCCCGGCTTGTAGCAAGTGGCGTTCCTACGGAGGGAAACCCTCCTCCAGAACTTTTCGCTGCGCTTTACTCCGCGCGACGGCAGTCGCTTCTCTTCTCTACGAGAGGCTGCGCCCTAAGCGTAGCTATGCCGTAGGCTTTAAGAGACGCTCCGCGAACAAGTCGGGCATTGCCCACCCAACGCGCTGCCTCCCCTCTGCGTTTCAAAATATTATCTGTACCTCACTTAAGCAGGAATCGCTATAAGTAAATTTCTTACTCATGACTCATGACTCATGACTCATTACTTATTACTTATTACCCATTACTCACTACTCATTACTCATTACTCATTACTCATTACTCATTACTTTATCTTCTTCAAAACAACTATCTTTCCCCCTGCCCCCTGCCCCCTGCCCATCAACTTAAATTAAGCAGTGAAATACTTCGCTATTGGGTGATAGGTAATAATCGCTGTTGTAGACTGTTCTGGATAAAGTTGCTCACTTTCATCCATATATAAATTAATTCTGTCAGTCTGCAACAACTCCAGCTGCTTGTACTGGTCTTGAATATTCGGACAAGCCGGATAGCCAAAACTATACCGTGAACCACGATAACGCTGTGCTAAGATATCTCGAATATTATCCGGTTCTTCCCCATCAAAACCTAACTCACAGCGAATCCTGGCGTGTGTCCATTCAGCTAAAGCTTCCGCTACTTGCACAGCTAAACCGTGAAAATACAGATAATCTGTGTATTGATTATCCGCAAATAATTTTTGTGCATATTCCGTAGCAATTTCCCCGACAGTTACCGCCTGCATCGGGAAAACATCAATGATTCCTGAATTTTTAGGGGCAAAGAAATCTGCAATACAAAGCCTTTTTGATGACTTTTGGCGAGGAAATTCAAACTTAGCTACTTCTTGCGATTGTGGATTATTGCTTTCATAAATATACAAGGTATTCCCCTCAGATTGACAAGGAAAATACCCGTAAATTACTTGGGGATGCAATAGATTTTCAGCAATAATGCGCTGCTTCCAAGTTTCCAAAATTGGATAGACTTTCTCATTTAAGAAAGCTTGATATTCTTCCTTAGATTGTTCCTTGGGTTTGCGGAATTGCCATTGTCCAGCAATCAAAGCTTGTAAATCTAAATGCCATAATACTTCCTCGATGGGAATATCACTAGGTTCTAATAGTTTCGTTCCCCAGAATGGCGGTGTGGGACGTTTGATGTCTACCGCTACGGCTTCCGAACGGCGGGTGTCTATGGGGAGTGGAGACTCTTGACTCTTGACTCTTGACTCGGAAGCGGGAGATTTTTCTTTAGTAGTCTCTGGTTCTTGAGTATCTACTTCATCCAAGAATCCTTTTAAGTCATCCCAGTTATTAGATGCTTTGGCTGGCATCAATTTATCCATGAAATGCAAGTCAGAGAAAGCATCTTTACCGTAAACTACTTTACCTTTGTAGGTATTTTGGCAATCTTGATTTACGAATTTGGGAGTTAACGCCGCACCACCTAAAATTACAGGTACAGTAATTTCTTTTTCGTTGAATACCTCCAAGTTTTCTTTCATGAAGGCGGTTGACTTCACCAACAAACCACTCATGGCTATACAATCAGGTTTGTGTTGGTTGTAAGCTTCGATAATATTTTCTACGGGTTGTTTAATTCCCAGGTTAATCACCTTGTAACCGTTGTTAGACAAAATAATGTCTACTAGGTTTTTACCAATGTCGTGAACATCACCTTTTACCGTGGCGATAATTACCGTTCCTTTGGCATTATTTCCCGCTTCAGATTTTTCCATGAAGGGTTCAAGATAAGCTACAGCCGCTTTCATCGTTTCCGCCGACTGTAACACAAAGGGTAATTGCATTTGCCCTGAACCGAACAACTCACCCACAACTTTCATCCCATCTAGCAGGAAGGTGTTAATAATTTCTAGGGGGGGATATTGTTCTAAAGCTTTATTTAACTGCGTTTCTAAGCCGATGCGTTCACCGTCGATGATGTGGCGTTTGAGGCGTTCTTCTAAGGGTAGATTTTCATCAACACCTGTATTGCGTTTGGCTTTGACACCCTCAAATAATTTCGTTAATTCTCCTAGGGGATCGTAAACGCAAACATCACCCTCAAATTGACGCTCATCATAGATTAACTTGCGACAAACTTCTTGATGATGGGGTTCTATTTTCGCCAGTGGTAGAATCTTGTTAGCACTAACGATCGCAGCATCCATCCCAACTGCCATTGCTTCATGTAAGAACATTGAGTTCAACACAATTCGCGCAGCTGGACTTAAACCGAAAGATATATTGGACACACCCAAAATCACATGACATCCCGGTAATTCTTGGCGAATACGGCGAATTGATTCAATAGTCGCCTTGCCATTTTCTCGGTCTTCCTCAATCCCCGTAGAAATAGGTAGAGCTAGAGTATCAAAGAATATTTCATGGGCAGCAATACCATATTCTACAGCTTGACGGTAAGCACGCTGGGCAATTTGAAATTTTTTCTCTGCTGTTCGCGCCATGCCGTCTTCGTCAATTGTGCCGATGACTACACCTGCACCGTATTTCTTAGCTAATTCCAGCACCTTTAAAAAGCGCGGTTCACCATCTTCATAGTTGGTGGAATTAAGCAAACACTTACCACCAGCTACCTTTAAACCTGCTTCCATCTTTTCCCATTCGGTGGAGTCCAGCATTAAAGGCAGTGTGACATTATTAACAATGCGTGACACCAACTCGTGCATATCACGCACACCGTCACGTCCCACATAATCAACGTTCACATCTAGGATATGCGCGCCTTCTTTCACTTGCGCCCTAGCCATTGACACTAGTCCGTCCCAGTCTTCCGCGTTTAATAAATCACGACATTTTTTAGAACCACTGGCGTTGAGACGTTCACCGACAATCAAGAAAGAATTATCTTGCTCGTAGGGTTGAGTAGAATAAATTGATGCAGCCGCAGGTTCGAGACTTGGCTGTCTGACCTTTGGTTTTAGTTCTTTGGCAATTTCAGCCAATTGTTGAATGTGTTCTGGACGTGTCCCACAGCAACCCCCAATCACTTGGACACCCAAATCTTCAACAAAGTGCATCAACGCCATACGTAATTCTATCGGTGTTAAGCGGTAATGTGCTTGACCACCAACGTTTTCTGGTAAACCAGCATTAGGAACGCAAGAAACCACAAATGGCGAATGTTCCGATAAATATTTGATGTGTGGTTTCATCAAGTCTGGCCCTGTGGCACAGTTAAGACCAAGAATATCAATTGGGTAGGGTTCTAAAATTGTCAACACTGCGCTGATTTCTGAACCGACTAGCATTGTCCCCATGCTTTCCATTGTTACAGAAACCATTAGGGGTATCCGCTCCCCTTTTTTGGCAAAGACTTCTTCAATTCCATTCAACGCTGCTTTAATTTGCAGCACATCTTGGCAAGTCTCGACGATAAATAAATCCACTCCCCCATCAAATAACGCTTCAGCTTGTTCGGCGAAAGAAGTTTTCAAGGTGTCAAAATCAATATGTCCCAAGGTGGGTAGTTTAGTGGTGGGGCCGATAGAACCCGCTACAAACCTTGGTTTCTCTGGGGTGGAAAATTCCGCCGCGACGCTTTTGGCTAGTTCGGCGGCGGTTTTGTTGAGGTAGTATGTTTGGTCGGCTAGGTCATATTCTGCCAATACAATTGATGTACCTCCGAAAGTATCGGTTTCAATGACATCTGCACCTACGGCGAGGAAGTCGCGGTGAACTTTGGCGACAGCTTCGGGTTTGGTGTGGACTAAATATTCGTTACAACCTTCATACTGCGCGCCCCCAAAGTCTGCTGCTGTCAGGTTTTGGGTTTGGAGGTTAGTCCCCATTGCACCATCAAAGACGATAACTGGTCTGTCTGGACTACGCAAGTGTTTGAGGAAAGGATGAGTCATATTTTCACAAGACGAAATGAGTAGACGAGGTGAGTGTTTTAATACTCAACTTGATCTATTATTTTCCACATTTGCCAGAGTTGCGTGAAAGTTTAGGTAAAGTGGGTATGGGAAAATTAAGGAAGCGATCGCATATCATCACTTTAAACTAGGGCTTTGCTTATTCCCACCTATGTCTAACGCCAGATATAAAATATAAATGTCTGCATTTAAATAAATACATGGCAAGAAAAACTGATGTTTTTAGTCAGAGTTTGATTAAAATTAAGATATTGAAATATTTATTAACTATTTAGTAATCATAAAAAAATGCAGTTTAGAGACTGGGCAACTAGGGTAATATTAATTTCTCTGGTATTTGTGGCTTTAAGTGTGACTTTATTAATAGGGGAAGTCAGAAAACTCAAAACGGAGACACCAACATCACCACCGGATGCGATCGCCTGGAGTCAATACCCCCCAGCACAGTTACAATCTAATAACATTACACTCGCACCATCGCAAAATCCCCTCAAATCTACCCCCAATCCACCCCAGATTACAAATAAGTATCAAACAACACAAGCTTTTGCTCAATACAAACCCCGGTATTTAGTGGCGGCGGTAGAACCCAGCAACTACGGCGTAAGATTAACCAAAGATGTAAATGGTGTACCTGCCAATCATCAAGCAATTGTTGTGATTCACGAAACTAGTAATAGCGCATCCAGTGCAGTAAATTTCTTTCAAACACCCCATACAGATGAAAATGTACAGGCTAGTTACCATGCCATTATCGCCTTAGATGGGACTGTGATTTATCTTGTCCCTCCTGAGTATCGTGCTTTTGGTGCAGGTAACTCTGTGTTTGTGGGTGCAAATGGGGAAGAAACTGTCCAGACTAACGCTAATTTCCCGCCATCGGTGAATAATTTTGCTTATCATGTTTCTTTAGAAACACCTCCAGACGGACGGGGAAATAATTTTTTAAAGTCTCATAGTGGTTACACTGAGGCACAATATCATTCTTTAGCTTGGTTAATTGCCCAAAGTCAAGTTCCAGGCGATCGCATCACCACCCACAAAGCCGTAGACCGTTCAGGACAACGAGTAGACCCCTTAAGTTTTGATTTTGATCAGTTTATGGCTTTACTAGACACCTATCGGCAGGTAATTCGTAATTCGTAATTCGTATTATTGTGGTTCTATCTCAGATGCAGGTAAGCCTGTTAATTTAACTACCTGTTCTAGCGTCATTCCCGTTTGCAGTAGGTTTCTTGCAGTTTGTAGTAACTGTAACTCTGCACTGTCTGCGCGTTGGCGTTCTTTTTCTTCAGGTGTTGGCAGTAATTCTCCCTCTAAATTCGCCCAGCGTAACCAAGTTGCATCAATACCTTTATAATTTCCCTGCCAAAGTTGTAGTCCTAACTGTAAAGATTGACTCACCAATTGATTTTGATTATTTTTAGCAATGGGTTGATAAACGCCTTTTTGTAGAGAAAATCCCGCTAAATCATCAGAATTAAAAGGGTCATACCAGAAATATTCCAGTACGCGCATTTGATTTTGATAGACCAGTTTTTTCTGATTTTTATCTGATGTCGCTGTGGTTTGAGATAATAACTCAATCACTACATCTGGTGCTTTTCCTTCTTCCCAAACTACCCAACTGCGGCGTTCTCCTTTGGGAACTCCTAAAACAGTAAAAAAATCTGGCCCTTTAAAGTCTTGGTTTCGTACTTGCGCCAGACTGTAGTAAATAAACATATTACCACCGACAAACCCATCTTCCCTTTGTTCCAACCAAGGAATTAAAGCATCAATTAGCAAGTCCATTTGAGCTTTATGGCACGCGCTTTCCATTGGTACACCGTCATCATAGGTTAATTCTAGTTGGGTGGGTGGGAGTTGAATCTCTGGTGCAGCTAGGGTAGTTTCTGACATAGCTTTTCACCTATAAAGTGCTGAAGTGCGATCGCGGTTATTTATTTATGTTAATTGAAGACCGACAGAAAGCTGTCAGCACTCACTGGAATAATCACTTAAATTCCTTTTGTTCCTGTAGTTTTTTAACCAGAGTATGTACTTTTGTTGATGGGTTGTTACATCCATGTTCATTTGGATAATCTTTTTCTAAGCGAGTTGCATGATTTACTGCATCTTGTTGATGTATTTTTAATTTTTTGTACAGTTCTAAATCACTTTTATTATAATATTCTCCTTGTTTTAAAATACCTTTCTTTCTCATTTCTGCTTCTAACTTCGGTAACAATTGCTTGTAATTATTAAACGGACTTGTAGTATAGCAATAGTGCAGCAAAAACCAAACCTCAAAGCAAGGAATTGATGTGATTGGAATAAAATCGTTCTCCTTGGCTTTAGATATTGCTTGTTTAAATTTTTCTATTTTATTATCATCATCAAATACACAAAATACTAG
>JBODRP010000222.1:0-9529 GCA_050633005.1 Trichormus sp.
GTGACTCAGTCACCCACATACTCAGGAGTTTTGTGCTTCTCGTCTTACTAGATAACAATAGGAACTCCAATAGAAAATAATGTTGTACTAAAGAAAATCGCCCCATGACAGAGAGATGATAGCAATTTACGTTTATCCGAATTGTATGTTTCTGCCATTTTGATAACTCCTCATCTATCTTTTAGATTCAATTTTAAAGGATATTCATTGGTTTTGTATGGCTAGTTACCGTACTTAACTACGAAATAAGCTTTTCCTAGTCATAGATTAGCGATCGCTACTGATATTACAATTTAGACGATGAGGTTTACCGAACCCCTAAAATAATTAAGTAAACCTGAAATCTCTAGGGTGTGTTCAAGCAAACCGTCAAGTACCACTATCATAAGGTGCGTTACGGCTAAACATCATTTTCTCACATCCTAAAATCCTTAGATAGCCGTAACACAACGGCAATAAATAAGCTGTTAGTAGTGTGAGTCGGTATCGATAATTTCCTGTTATATCAAAATTTTCTCTGACTAACTTACCCTCAATATTACTACCGTATCCATAAATTTATGTCATAATTAGAATTTGCATTTTATTCTACTAAGTAATACCAACTCGCTAAAATCTGCTCATACATTCAAATCCTGAAACCTAGATCATATCTGAACTTTCTCAATTACATAGGACTTAGCCTAGCCGCAGGCTATTACGAATTACGAATTGGTATAACTATCTTGATTTATCTTTAAATTACTTAACAAAAGGAGGAAAATATGAGCCGAATTAATCCCTACACACTGCAAATGCAGATTACACGAATGTTTGACCAAGGACAATCATTCTTTGCTACAACTAAAGTACAAGAATGGTTAAAAGAACGTAATCAAAATCCTTTAGATTATGACATTATTTTCCATCAAAAACCTGCTCCTCCAGGTTCAAAGGAAGTCATGGTAATAGAAATTGAATTGCGGCGCAAAGATGGACAAGCTGTAGATCCTTGGTTACAAGAGCAAGCTAACCTACACGCTTAATTTGATAATTTTATAGTCATTTATGAACGTTCTTAATTTCTGATAGTTAAGGAACGTAGACATAAGAAAATATACGAACTGTAGGGTATGCCAGTGGGATAGAAAATGATAATCAGACATTATTGATACTGACGCACCCTACCCAACCATCAATTTCGGATAATTTATTTTTTGGTGTTCACCAACTGTTAACAGTCAACACCAAATTAGTCATTTAACTTTACCTAATATTGAGCAAAGTGGCTACTCTAATGTAAGTAGGTAGGCAGAATAAAACCAAACTGTGTAAAGAAAAGTAAACAAGGCTAAAACCCTTTTTCCCCTGCTCCTCCGCAATTGCTCCCTGCCCCTGCCTTATCCCGACGACAATTTTTAACGTTGTAAGCGTGCTGTAATGCCTTTGTTTCCCTGTAAACCGCCTGTATGAATTAATAATAAGCGATCGCCCTCTATCCGTCCCTTACGTATCAAATCCATCACACCATAAAACATTTTCGCGGTATATACGTAATCAAGAGGTACACCGTGAATTTGTGTAAACTCGTGACTAAATGATACAAGTTCATAATTTACCTTTGCATAACCGCCAAAGTGATAATCACAGACTAATTCCCAAGATGCAGGATTTCTAGATGGTGTAGGTAGTCCAGAGGTGAGGTATTGGGTAAGTAGTTTCGTGATATCATATCTAAGGAAATCACCATTTTTTAACACAGGAAAACCAAGCGATCGCTGTTTTGGTTGTAGCGAAAGTATCAACCCAGCTAAAGTAGTAGCAGTTCCACAAGCCACACAAATAGTATCAAATTTTGCCGTAACATCAGACAATATTTCTGTACATCCCCACACACCATTCAGGTTACAACCACCTTCAGGAATGATAAAAACTTCCCCAAAACGCTGGCGTAAGTCTGCGTATAATTCCGGCGTGTTGCGTTGACGGTAAGTTTCCCTATCAACATAGACTAACTGCATCCCTTGTGCCACAGCAAAACTTAAAGTAGGGTTTAACGGTAGCCTTTCTTCACCTCGAATTACCCCAATAGTCCGAAAACCCAAAAAATTACCAGCCGCAGCCGTTGCATAGATGTGATTAGAATAAGCACCACCAAAAGTGAGAATTGTGGTGTAATTTTGTGCTTTAGCTGCTAACAGGTTATATTTCAACTTGAACCATTTATTACCATTTACCCAAGGGTGCATTAAATCAAGACGCAACACAGATACTTCCACCCCAGCACTACGAAAAATCTCACTGTTGATTTGCTGCGTGGGAGGTGAAATAAAATTGGGTATTGGGTTCGATACTCCAGTTAAATAGCCTAATTCCATCACCATCTTGAGATCATAAACCCTGAAAATATTTTTTACGAAACTTGCTATTTACTCTCTGTATCAACAGATTAAATAAACGCCATTTACTCAAACTGGAAATATTGCTTTGATAATCTTGTTTATGGTCAAAGAATTGATTTAATTCTGTAATAATTATTTGCAGACGCTTAATAATATTTTCCTGTCGATACTCACTAAAGAAATCGTCAGAGACAGTAGGTGATATAGGAGAGTTGATCACCTTTAAAATCCTGTCAACATCGTACTCTGTTGAATATCCAGCAATCTTATAGCAATTAAATCCAGGATCTAAATAATCTGAAAGTCCGCCATTGATGCTAGAAAAAACTTGACAACCACAAGCCATAGCTTCCATTGGTTGTAGCCCAAAACCTTCACTTACATTCTGTTGCGCCCAATATTCAGCCGAGTCATAAACGTAAACCTTGGCTCGATTAAATAATCTAGGTAAATCTTCTACATAAGAATTAACTACCTCAACTTTACATTTTTCTTGCAAAGTGGGAATTAGTTGTTTGAGCAAATATTCAGAAGATTTTCGCGCCTGCACCAGTACATCAATATCTCGTTCTAAATATAAATTTTTAAATTCATCACTAATTTCATTAGGCAAATAATAAATGATAGAATTGGGTGCTTTTTGTCCCCAATAACCCATTGTATTACGGCTAACAGTGATGATAGGAATACTTGCAGGTAAACTAAACTTATAACCAGCACTGTGAGCATGATACACAACATTATATAACTGGAGTTTTTTAGCTAATTTAGCTATATCAAATCCCCAGCTAATGACAAAAATCACATCATCTAAACTAGAATCTTGCAACAGATCATTTAAAAACAACTTATCTGTTTCCCGTTGGCGATAAGTCACCACCTCAGCACTACAAACCCGTTGAGCAAGTTTAACAGCTTTCAACTCTGCCCACAAACCACCACAAGCAAATTTACCAGTAGTGCCTGGAACTAAAAAGTAAAGTTTCCGCATTACGAATTACGAATTACGAATTACAAATTATTTTCCTGCCAGTTTACCTTGATAAAATGTGCCTGACGACCCCAAACATCACGGGAAACAGTAATATTTTCTACCACCAAGTTAAAAGGAATAGCAGTGGTAATATATCGTTGAGCAATTAAACCTAAATCTGGTGCAAGTTCTGAGGCTGTAGTAGCTGCCAATCCCAAACCAATCAATTGCTCAACAGGCCGCAGTGGTAAAATCAGATTTACACCTACAGCTAGGCCAGCAGTTAATAACATAGCCACTGATAAATTCGTACCACAACGGGGATGTAGAGCCAAATCCCATTCTCCATGAATAAGGCGATGGAGAGCCACGGTAACGGCGCGCCGCAAATCACTGATATTTACTTCTCCATAGATATAAAATCCTTGGTCTGTAGACAAGCCACCTAATAATTCGTCATCAATTTGAATTTTACTTGGTCTTGCTGTAGGGGACAGAGTGTTTTTCACCTCACTTAACACCCAAACAGTAGCGTGTTCCAAAGCATGAACTTGGCGCACCATTAGAATTTCTTTTAAGCCTGGTATAAAAGATAACTGTTTAAGTAATTCAGTATCTTGTGTTGGTTGAGGTGCTATAAAATCAAAACTCAAAAAATCAAAGGGAGATGAGTTATCAATAAAATCAGCAGAAGTATTCATAGAAACATCGCTTCCCAAGTGATGGAGCAAAATAGATTTCTTACCAATGTAGCGTCTGAGGCAGAGAATTGTTGCTAATTTTTGTTGTTAGCTGATTATGGACTAGCAAATTATATCCTGTGATGTTGATTGATGTCTGTTGACAGTTGACTGATAAAACAAGTTCTACCTTGTCTCCCTTGTCTACCTTGTCTACCTTGCCTCCCTACACCCCTACACCCCTACCCAAAAGCTTGACATACAGCAAAATTACCCGTTGGCACAGTTTTGTAACCAACTGTACAAACGGGGGAAAATAGCAACCCAAAATAACTAAACAGAGAAGTTTTACGTTCTGCTGGATTTTGACCTTTGTGAGACTTGCGCTAGAGATTCACAAAAAATGGGTGAGGAGAAAACAATGATCTAATGATCTGTCAAAATCAGCCATGCTGGATGCCAGACGAAATTGATTGCCATGCTAGCTAGATGCACTTGAAAGCGTCTACAAGTAGGTTATTCGTCTGGGTTGGGTAGAGGACAACAATTGACATCATTCAGGCAAACCTTACCCCACTGTAAAGCCCAGCGAACAAGAGCCACTCGGTTTTCAGTTCGGGTTTTGTCGAGAATGTTGCTGATATGGTTATCAACTGTGCGTTTGCTAATTTCCAGTTTTGCTGCAATTTCTTGGTTAGTTAAGCCAGCGGCCACTAAGTCGATAATTTGCAGTTCTCTGTCTGACAGACTAACAGGGGTCTGAGACTCGCCACCAGCCATGAGCTATTCTATCCTCCGTTGGTATATGTACTTAATCACTCTTTTTAATTCTAGAAGATTCTTTTGGCTGTAGGGATTGGAAGTGTTAACTGCAATACGATTAACAATATTTTTTTCCTTTTTGTAATGGATGATAATTGGGCTAATTTTACATCACTTATATTAAATGTCACTAGTTTTTAACTATGTACGCTTAATTACTCAGTTCGGAGAATACTGAGGGGGTAGGGGGGTAGGGGGGTCTGACAGGTGTAGGTTTTTTAACCTGAGTTCGCTATAAGCTCAAACCATGATTCTATCGTTGCCTGAAATTCCTATTATTTCGTATAACTAGCAGCGAAATCGTCTTAACCCGAACTGATGTTACCTACAGACTGTTTACTCACTCTCTCGTAAAAAACCTACACCTATCAGCTGCCCCCTGCCCTCCCTACGCTTCTTCATCTAATCCCTGAATTAATGAAGTCAATTTATCTAAAGTTTGGGTGAGTTGAGTTAATTTTTGTAACGAATCATCCTGTGATTCGGCGAGACTTTGGATAGCATCACACAAGGCAAAAATTTGATATCCTTGCTGCTGTAATTGTTTGCCTTGGGCTTCAACTTGACAACTTAGATTGTCCAATCTATCTGCTAGGCGTTCAATTGTTTCGGTTGTAGAGAGTACAGCTTCTCCAATTTGCTCAACAATAGATTCTAGACGGCTAATTTTGACTTCTACCCCAGTTGAAATCATGTCTTGATTACCCTGATTGTGAGAGAGCATTTTAGTAATTAAAATTCCATAATAAGTAAGTAATTTAATTTACTAAATACAGATGAATATCATGTCTGTATTAATAATATTTTTGATTTATTGGTTGTTGCTTCTGGCGATAGATAGACGCATTTTGGCAATTTCATTTATAGATTTCGTAGTTCTTTAACTTTTTAAGAGTTATCAGTTATCAATTAAATACAAAGGTGAAACCCCACATCAATTGGTAGTAAGTGTTAGTCGTGAGCCATTGCCATCGTGGGGTTTCCCCAAACAGAGCAAGTGGCGAACTTGTAAGAGGGTGTCTAAATCATCCACTATAAGCATGATCACTGTTTATTGATTTAAAAATATATCGATTATTAACAATAAGCTCGGTGAACTTACTCTTAGTCTCCACTCCATTACAGGTGGATTACTGAAGAATTTCGTCTACCTCAACTCACTGCTTGAAATTTTCTCTATGTACTTCAGTCTAGACAAGTCTGGCTAATAGGAAGTTACTTAGGCATCAAAATTAACTTGTTAGCTTGCACTAGCAGCAATTTTGTGGTTAAGTGCCTTGTTTTACACATATTAATCTGTGCTAGTCATCCACTATCAGATATATTTATCTCTCTTTATCTTAAATTCATATAAATTTATGATCCCCTGAACTTAGATGAAGATTAAGTAAATATACCTTAAAATATCAGGTTTGACGTGGTGTTATGTTTATCTCTTAAGGGAAAATCAGTAATACTACCATATGTTCTTAAACATTCGGCTAGAGAATGTACTATGTATCGAACACCTTTACAAAGAATCTCACAACCTTATACTTATAATGAATGGGTATTAGAATTTGCAGAACACCCATCAGTACAGTCAAGGTTCAAACGTTGTCTAGATATTTTAGGCAGTCTGGTAGGACTGGTGATTCTTGCTATCGTGTTTGTGCCGATCGCCATCGCCATTAAACTCGATAGTACCGGTGCGATTCTGTTCTCTCAAGAACGTTATGGAGTGTATGGTCGTCCCTTTCGGATTTGGAAATTCCGTTCGATGGTAAACGATGCGGAGAACCTGAAATCTTTAGTGGATAACGAAGCTAATGGACTGATATTTAAAAATAAAAATGATTTCCGCGTTACCAGAGTAGGACGGTTTTTACGTAGCACGAGTTTAGACGAACTACCCCAGTTTTGGAATGTATTTATAGGTGATATGAGTCTAGTGGGAACACGTCCACCCACAGCTGATGAAGTAGCAAAGTATAACAGTCGCCATTGGCAACGATTAAACGTCAAACCAGGATTAACCGGTGAATGGCAAGTAAATGGGCGATCGCAAGTCAAAGATTTTGAACAAATAGTGGAACTAGACCTACGTTATCAAAACAATTGGCATCCACTATACGATTTACATCTAATTCTCAAGACCATCTATGTCATTGTAGGTAGAATTGGAGCTTTTTAACATTTAGTTTTGATAACTTGTAAAAACCGGATGACTTAAGCATATTTAGGGTTTATATCCTTGATAGTGCTTAAGTAACCCGGTTTTTTAGTTCAATCCCAAACATTGGCCTTTCTCCTCAATTAACGGCAAAATTATATGTAAGGCTACCTGACTTTTCAGGTTATGTGCAAAAGCTAACGTGAAACCTAACCCCCTAACCCCCTTTCCTACCAGGGAATGGGGAAAAAGTGAGATAAGGCTACTTAATCGAAAAATTTAAAAATTACGAATTACGTTAGCGTAGCGGGACGCAGTCCATTACGAATTACGAATTACTTACGATGGTTAAACCAAATTCTTGGACAAATCGCCTAACTAGTGTCTGGAACAAGACAACAACAGGCTTAATGCAACGCTTACCTGTAGACCAAGTTGCACAGAACCTAGTGCAGTGGTTTAGTGTTAGTGAAACTGAAGTTACAGAGATTTTAGAGAGAGTCCGCAAGGAACTACCAACGACAGAAGCTTTATTAATTGGTAAACCCCAAGCAGGGAAGAGTTCCATTGTCCGAGGACTAACAGGGGTTTCGGCTGAAATTGTCGGTCAAGGATATCGTCCCCACACACAACACACTGAACGCTATGCTTACCCTTCTCCTGAACTACCTTTGCTGATTTTTACGGATACAGTGGGATTAGGAGATATCAACCAAGAAACTCAGGGGATTATTCAAGAATTACTGGGAGATTTACAACAGGAAACTAAACGCGCCAGAGTCTTAATTTTGACAGTAAAAATTAATGACTTTG
Organism: Trichormus sp.; assembly: GCA_050633005.1. Taxonomy (GTDB): domain Bacteria; phylum Cyanobacteriota; class Cyanobacteriia; order Cyanobacteriales; family Nostocaceae; genus Trichormus. The sequence goes on from JBODRP010000222.1 coordinate 7,822, forward strand.
CCACTGATACCCTACGTCAAATTGCTCAAAATTTACGGCAAAAATATCCAGAAATTCCCTGTTTATTAGCAGTTACTTGTTTACATGAAATTTATCCGCCTAGTGTCCTTGACCATCCAATTTATCCCCCCGACTATGAGGAGATAAATCGGGCTTTTGCGACGATGCAAGCAGCATTTGCGGGACTATACGATCGCTCGGTGGTGATTGACTTTACCTTAGAGGAAGATGGGTATAATCCTGTATTTTACGGCTTGGATGCACTGCGGGATAGTCTAGCCGAATTACTGCCTGAAGCAGAAGCACAGGCAATTTATCAGTTATTAGATAAACAAGCGGCTGAGAAACTGGGGAATATTTACCGCGATGTCGGTAGACGTTACACCTTATCATTTGCAGTCATGGCGGCGACTGTAGCGGCTGTACCATTACCCTTTGCTACTATGCCTGTATTGACGGCTTTGCAAGTGTCGATGGTGACGCTGTTGGGCAAACTTTATGGGCAGAACTTGTCACCATCCCAAGCTGGTGGTATGGTAAGTGCGATCGCTGGTGGTTTTTTAGCCCAGGCCATTGGTAGGGAGTTAGTTAAATTTATACCAGGTTTCGGGAGTGCGATCGCAGCATCTTGGGCAGCCGCTTACACTTGGTCATTAGGTGAGACAGCCTGTGTTTACTTTGGTGATTTAATGGGTGGGAATAAACCTGATCCCCAAAAAATTCAGACAGTCATGCAAGAAGCCTTTGAGAAAGCCAAGGAACGGTTTAAGGGCATCAAGAATTAATTGATTCAGCCACAGCAAATTCTGTGTATTGACGCATTTACGGTTATTGAAATGCTAGCAATAGGTTAAATTATATAATCATAAAAAATGAAATTTATTTTGATTATTTTTTTCATCTTTTCCTGTTTCTGTGGATGGACTAATCACGCTCTAGCAGGCGAATTATCGGAACGCTTGGCGAACTTTCCACAGTGGGAGAAATTAACCTCTGTAAAACCAGCAAAAGGAGATTTAATTTACCCACAATGGATGGCAGGAGCGTGGGAAGTTAAAAGCACATTGGTAGATTTAGCCGCACCTTTAGCACCAGAAATTGTTACACCTGGATTTGAAAGCAATCGTCAACAACTCAACCAACCTATCAGTTTTTTAGTCCGGTTTATTCCCGAAACTCAACCTAATTCTGCCTTAAAATTTATCCCTAATGTTAATAAAAATGAGCAAAATATCATTGCAGATAGAGCATTTAATAGCTTAAATTTAGCCAGAGCGTATTTAGGAGATGACACAGTATTATCAGTAAAAAATGATCCCGATTCTCCTAATCGTCAGATTACATTTTTAAATTCAGAACGTCAACTAATTTCAATTGTGACTGCCCGTGCTATAGAGACTACCCCAGATAATAAATTCATTACTACAGAATTATTTCAACAATTATTTAAAGGTGGTTCTCGACCTTATTTAAATTCAGTTGAATCTACTACAGCTTATCATCAATTAGCTACAAAAAATCCAGCAATTGAGGCAGATCAAGTTACTGCTGTTTATCTGTCGCCCCAAGATCCAGATTATTTTAAAGCAGGTTCTCAACCTGTAGCTTTGTATCGCTACCGCCTAGAATTTTATCCCAGAAATAACAGCTAAACTACTTATTACTTATTACTTATTACTTATTACTTATTACTTATTACTTATTACTT
>JBODRP010000223.1:0-9524 GCA_050633005.1 Trichormus sp.
ATATTCTTGGTATCTCTTTCAAAGTTATACTGAGTGTATGAATCTGGATGAGTTTCAACATCATTTATAAATTCATTCAAAATTTCAGGATGTTGTTCAATGTAGTTTAAAACATATCTTTTTACAGAACTGCTGCTGTCATCTTCTTTTTCCTCTTCTTCATTTTCTAAATCATATTTTTTAAGATAATCATGCAAGTCAGAGTTTAGTTTAGCTCTTAATTCTTCATCGTCTCTGCTCTTGATAAAACGATAAAGCTGTTCAGAACCAATAGATGGTATTTCACGTAGAAAAGCCTTTGGAACTAAAAGTATAGGCTTATTATTGAAAGGATTTAAAGGTAAGTAAAAGCCTTGGTCATCCCACTCATTATATTCAAAATCAAAATCAAAATTTTTAACAGTGTTCCATTTAAGATGTTCATCACTTATAGCAAGCCTCTTACAAACATCCCTCGTATATAGCACTAATTCTTTTTTGATCAGATTACCTGTTGCATCACTGATTTTATCTTTACCGATACCTGGAGTGAAAATTTCAATTTGTTCAAAATGTTTAGGAGGCGAACTAGATTTCTTTGAAAGGTTGATAAGAGCATCAGATAGTTTGATCGCAAAATCCTTACCCATCCCTGCTCCACCAGTGGTGCGCTTAGAGAAACCCAAACACACTTCTTCTACTTCTGGAAAACGAAGCGTATGATATATTAATCTCTTATATTTTGATGGCAAATTTTCTGATTTTTTATTTTCTTCAGAAGGAACTTCACCAATTTTAGAAGCTACATCAAAAGCACATCTAAAAAAATTCATAAACTTCTTACGGCAATTACTAAAGAAGGGGTCTTTAGACTTAAAAACTTGGAATGGATCTATACATAAATGAGTATCTCTATCGAGACGAGGATTAAACCAGTCGTCTTGTTCTGATGTCTCAATATTGTAAACTTCAGAGAAAAGAACGCTTTCTTGTTTCATAAAATTTATTCAGGTATTTCTAAAATTTCTTCTAGGTACTTTCTCGCTTTTGCCGCTTCAGGTAAAGCTTCTTTATAAGCTGAAAGTGCTACAGCATAATCTCTAATAAGCTTCAGGCTTTTTTTAATCTCATTAAAATCACTTTCAGCCAATAATCTATCCTCAAACAATAAGTCCATATTTTTGTGTACTTCCAAAGATTGCTTATACAGATTTTGAGCTTTTTGCTTTGAATCAGAAAGCTTTGCAAGAGTTTCCACCGCAGTAAAAATTTCTTCTTTGTTTTTTGGCATCAAACTTTCTTCTTGAATTTCAACCAACTGTCTAGTGCTGAAACCATTGGGCATTTTTAATCTTAATGATTTGTCATTAACCAAACCAGCTAGTTCTTGAGCTGCTATATATCTTGCATCTCTTTCATTCTTGCTCTTTCTAGAAAACAAACGTTCTGGTTGATGCGGAGCAACATAGTAAGACATACAGCGATAAATTTTATTTTTTTAACTATAACCCCATTAAAAGTCATACACAAGAAACACAGTCATCGATCACCTCACTCATGGACAATTATACATAGTACAGACTTCTCTTACCTCTATATCAATAACTTAAGCCACCTAACTATTTATTAGACGGAAATTTTCCGTCTATCACACCAAACAGTTCAGTGATATAAAGTATTACAGTTAATTTAGTCATGCTATTCAGAACTTTTGCGTATATCGTCAATATCCACATATTATACAGAAAATTTCCAGATAACTACCTAAATCTGAGTGAATGGCAATCAATTTTATGGCTATTATCTTTTTCCGAGTAATAGACGGAATGATTCGGTATATCTACCCGATGTTTACACAAACAAAAATCCCCAATTAGCCCTTCCTGCCATCCCCAACCCTAAAATCGTCTAAACTCAAAGTGTCCGCCAACTGCCAAAATCCCATGTCTCGCTGGTTCAATATTGCAGGCCCGTGTAAAGCTGACAAACACTATACCCTCTCAGCAACAAGTCGTCTCCCCGACTTGTCGCTGCTGATTGAACAAGAAAGTTATTTTGTCGTTCATGCACCGCGACAAACAGGGAAAACCACAGCAATGTTAGCCCTAGCGCAGCAACTAACCGCAACTGGACGTTATGCAGCAGTATTGGTATCTGCGGAAGTTGGAAGTGCTTTTAACCATGACCCAGGTGCAGCAGAATTGGCAATTTTGGGAACTTGGCGAAATACAATTGAGGATAGCTTACCTCCAGAACTACAACCCTCAACTTGGGTTTATAATGCCCCTGGGCAGAGAATTGGCGAAAATTTAAGAGCTTGGTCAAAAGCTATAAATCGTCCGATAGTATTATTTATAGATGAAATTGATTCCCTACAAGACCAAACACTAATTTCAGTTTTACGACAGTTACGTGAAGGCTATCGCAGTCGTCCAGAAAATTTCCCCTCATCGGTAGGATTAATTGGTTTAAGGGATGTCAGAGATTATAAAGTAGCATCCGGTGGGAGTGACAGATTAAACACATCCAGCCCTTTTAATATTAAAGTCACTTCCATCACCCTGAGAAATTTCAACGCTGAGGAAGTGGCAGAACTATATCAACAACATACACAAGAAACAGGACAAATTTTCACACCAGAAGCCACAGCAACAGCCTTTGATTTAACCCAAGGACAACCTTGGTTAGTCAATGCCCTGGCTAAAGAAGTCGTAGAAAAAATGGTAAAAGATAGAAGTATTGCTATTACCAGAGAGCATATTTTACAAGCTAAGGAAATATTAATTGCTCGTCAAGATACTCATCTTGATAGTTTAGCTGAACGTCTAAGAGAACCAAGAATCAAAGCAATTATCGAACCGATGTTAGCGGGTTTGGAATTGGGGGATATACCCAATGATGATATTCAATTTGTGATTGATTTAGGTTTATGTAAAATGCACCCCCAAGGTGGATTAACCATTGCTAATCCCATTTATCGGGAAGTTTTGCCCAGGGTGTTAACAGTGACACCAATGGCTTCCCTACCAGTGATTGCACCAACTTGGTTAACCCCAGAAGGAGAGTTAAATATAGATGCGTTACTGGCAGCATTTCTCAAGTTTTGGCGACAGCACGGAGAACCGTTATTAGGCAGCACTAGCTACCATGAAATTGCCCCCCACATCGTCTTAATGGCGTTTTTGCATCGTGTGGTTAATGGTGGTGGAGTCTTGGAGAGGGAATATGCAATTGGTAGTGACAGAATGGATTTATGTCTGCGTTATAAAGATGTCATGTTAGGTATCGAGTTAAAGGTATGGCGGGAGAAGAAGCGCGATCCCCAAGCTGAGGGGATTGAGCAGTTAGAATCCTATTTAGCTCGTTTGGGGTTGGATTTTGGTTGGTTATTTGTGTTTGATAGGCGTAAAAATGCTTTGCCAATGGAAGAACGTTTGTCAACTCAGGTTGTGTTGACACAAAATCAACGCAGGATTACTGTGATTCGGGCTTGAGTATTTTGTCTGATTGATTTTTTTGTTTGAGCTATCGCATATAAAATAGTTAAGGAAGCAAAAGAAAATGGATATTTAGCGAACTGACAAGTCAGAGCTTGCGCGATCGCACTCAAATATGTTTAACAGCAAATCTAACTTCTCCACAAAACTGGTAGTTGGATGCAAAACTCGCTACCTTTACCTAACTGAGATTGTACTTCTAAACTACCGCTATGTTTTTCTACCACGATTTGCCGAGCGATCGCCAATCCTAAGCCTGTACCTTTACCTACGCCTTTAGTGGTAAACAAATGGTCGAAGATTCTCGCTTTTACATCTTCGCTCATCCCCTTACCATTATCTGCAATCGAAATGAGAACTTGATTTTCTACCATTGCCGTGCGAATCGTGATTTTTTGCGGATGGGCTGCTATCTCTTGATAAGATTGAGATTTCGCCATCTCATCGAACATATCAATGGCATTAGCCAGGATATTCATAAATACCTGATTTAATTGTCCTGGAAAGCATTGTATTTCTGGTAACTCACCATATTCGGTAATTACTTGAATTGCAGGACGGGAATCATTAGCTTTCAGGCGATATTTCAAAATCAGTATTGTGCTGTTGATACCTTCGTGCAGGTTAGCCCTGACTTTATACTCAGTATCAGCACGGGAGAAGGTGCGGAGGCTGGTGCTGATAGACTGAATGCGATCGCTTGCACCCTGCATGGAATGAAGTAACTTTGGTAAATCCTCACTGAGATATTCTAAATCAATGTCTTGTGCTTTTTTTTGCACTGGTGCGGCGGCATCGGGATGATATTGTTGATAGAGGGCGATATAGTCGAGTAAATCCTGGACATATTCTTGGGCATTGCTAATACTGCCATTCAGGAAGCCGATGGGGTTGTTGATTTCGTGGGCGACACCGGCGACTAAGTTACCCAAGGATGCCATTTTTTCACTCTGGACGATTTGCAGTTGTGATTTTTCTAATTGTTCGGCGTAGGTTTGTGCTTTTTGATAAAGTCGGGCATTTTCTAAAGAGATAGCCGCCTGAGTGCAGAGGAAGTTAAGAACGAAAATGCGATCGCTAGTAAATACTCCACTGGTGGAGCGATTTTTTAAAGATACAATCCCAATTAACTGCCCGTGGCTAATAATTGGCAAGCATAACAAACTCCTGGGTTGTTGACGAATCAGATATTCATCCATCACAGGTAAATCAGTTTTGAAATTGTCAATCATCACGATTTGTTCCGTGTTCTTGACATACTGAATCAATTTCACAGGTAGATTCGGATTACCATCGAGTAGTTCTGAACAAAGTTGTGTGGTTTCGGGTGTAGCTATAGCGACAACTTGCCATTCACCCTCGGAATTAGGACAGATTAAAGCACAGCGATCGCCGCCGGAGTTTTGTAAAATAATTTTTGTCAATTGATGTAGTAAATCATCAAGTTGCAGAGTAGCAGATAGACTTTGAGAAGCCTTGATCATAGTTGCAATATCAATAGCATTATTGATGTTTGTGCTATGACCCAAGCTAGAGTGTGAGGTATGAAGGGAAATATCTGGTGTAATTGTATTTGTCAAGCTTTCCCACACGTTCAAGGGTTGGGAAACTGGCTGAAGAATTGGGCGCAGCAAATGGGGATAGCGATGTTGTAAATCGTCAGTTTTCGCTTTCGCTCCCCAACGAGCATAGCAGTAATAAGCTTCCTGCATATAGACAGCAGCAATTTTTTCTTTGCCCCAACCGAGGTAGAATTTGGCAGTAAGTTCATTAGCGATCGCTTGTTCTGGAATATAGCCATTTTCCTCAGCTAGAGAAATAGCGCGATCGTAGAAATCTATTGCTTGCTGTGGATGTCCTAAAACACGCTGTTCCTCAGCACAAATCAAATCATATCGGTGCTGACAATTCATAGGTGCATAGGTAGCCCAATTTTGCAGCTTTTCTTTAGCATCCGCAATTAATGACCATAACTCATCTGTCTGAGAATTTGCTGATAACTGAGTGAAACAGGCTAAAGCTGTATAAAAATACAGTATTGGTACATTCAGCATCCCACTACCGCCACCAGCATTCAGCTTTGCTTGTTGGCAATGATAAAATGTCTGGTCATGGCACTCGAATAAATAGGTTAAAGTTACTTTGCACATATGGAAGTGCCATAACCCCGTTTTGTCGTTGGCTTTTTCCAGATTTGCTAAAGTTATCCCTTCATCAAAAATTGTGCCTACTAATTTGGTTGGGTTCTCACATTTTCCTAAGAGATTGGCAACGGTTTGGTGGACAATATGCAGGTAGCTTAAGAATGCTTGTTGTTTGATGTTTGCCAAGCCTATGCTGTAAGCCTGACATTCTGTTTCTAAGGCTGTAAGTTCTTTACCGACAAAATAAGCATGAAAGGCGTAGGTATAACCAGAATAGCCAGCATAAGTAAGAGCGCCAACTTTTAGTCCCAGGGTATAGGCTTCTTGTAATGGTTGTAAAGTTGTCGCCGCATTTTTCACCCAGTGAACAGTAAACTTGCTGGTCATGTATAAAACTTTAGCAGCATATTCCTGATTATTAAATTTATCTACTAACTGTAAAGCCAGTTGACCAAATTCATAACCTGTTTTGATATCACCAACTACACCACAAAGTAATAATCCATAAACCACATATCCAAAGCTGGAGGCGGGAATATTACCGTGGGTGACTGATAGCTGCACCTGCTGACAGCAAATTAAAGGATACAGGGATGGAGATGCTAAGTAAGTAGCTCCACTAATCTGGACTAACATTCGCAGCAGTGCTTGGAACTGAGGCGAAGTCATCACAGGTAAGTTTAACAGATCATCTGGAGAACGTCCTGCTAATTGCTGTCGGGTTTGATGGAGAAAATCGACAAAATCTTGTTTATTCGGCTGACTGGGAAATTCAATTCCAAAAGATTTCAGAAAGTTTAAACCTGTGGTGACAGCTTTGCTAAATTCACCTTGGCTTGTGTAAGCATCGATTTTAATTTCATATACCTTGGCAGCATCCAACAAAGTCCGAGCTTGTTGCAAGACAATTTCCGCCAAAGTTTCCATCTGCAACAAATCGGTATTGAGATAAGCAGCCTCAGATGCGCTACTATAGCAAGCTAATGCCAAATCATACTGAGTTTGCCAGCTATCAGTCGGTAGTAAATTACAGGCATATTTTAAGCAATAGGTAGCAGTATCATAGGCAGTAGTAGCGATCGCTTTTTGTCCGGCTCTCAAGTTCAGCTCTACTAGCCTTCCTTGCTCTAGGGTATCACTGATCAGCTTACAGCCAATATTCAATTGGTTGACGATATCAAAAATTTGCTCCTCTAATTGTTCTGCTGATGTATGGTTTAATAAGTGACGACCAATGCTAAGATGTACAACCTGTTTCTCTTGTTGGGGAATCAGGGAATAAGCAGCTTGCTGGACGCGATCGTGTAAGAATTTGTAAGCAACGGTAATTCCATCACTGTAGTTATCATTTAAACCATCCCCTTGAAAAAACTTGTAGGTTTCACTGATGGGTAAAATGAATCCTTCCTGTAACCCTTTCCACAAGTCAGTTGCTACCTGCTGCGGCAATTGTTCCGAGACGATCGCCAAAGTATTCAAGTCAAATTGATTACCGATACAGGCTGCCAGTTTGAGGATATTTTGAGTCTCATCAGGTAATTTTTGCAACTGCTTGGCCATGAACTCCACCACATCATCGGTTAATGCAGCCTCGCGTACCTGAGTAATATCACATTGCCAATGTCCCGCCTGGATATTAAAGGTGATGAATTGCTCTTGATGGAGAGTTTTAAGGAATTGCGTGGCAAAAAAGGGATTCCCTTGGGTTTTTTGATAGACTAATTCTGCTAGAGGTTGTGCCAATATTTCAGCACATTTGAGCATATCTGCCACTAACTGATTCAGGCTGATTCTACTCAAAGATGCTAAGGTAATTCTGTTGATTGTAGCTTTTACTTTGCTGACTTCGTTTAAAGTCAGCATTAACGGATGTCCAGGAAATACTTCGTTATCCCGATAAGCCCCAATCAGCAGTAAATACCCCTGTTCCCTCTCACTCATCAACAACTGCATCAATTTTAAAGATGCGGCATCTGCCCATTGCAAGTCATCCAAAAACATCACTAAGGGATGTTCGGGAGTGGTAAAAACTTGAGTAAATTTCTGAAACAGCAAATTAAACCGATTCTGCGCCGCCGTACCCGATAGTTGTGCTACAGGTGGTTGTATGCCAAGAATACATTCCAATTCAGGGATGACATCAATAATTACGTGGGCATTATCTCCCAAAGCCTCAAGAATCTTGGCTTTCCATGCTTTTAGTTGGATATCCGATTCTGAAAGCAGCTGTCCCATTAAATCCCGAAAGGCTTGGACAAAGGCAGAGAAGGGGATATTACGATTGTACTGATCAAATTTACCTTTAATAAAATAGCCCCTCTGGCGGACGATTGGTTTATGAACTTCATTGACAACCGCCGTTTTACCAATTCCAGAGAATCCAGCTACTAGCAGTAATTCTGAGTTACCGTTGCTGACTCGTCCAAAAGCATCTAAGAGTGTCTGAACTTCTGTTTCTCGTCCATAGAGTTTTTCGGGGATGGAGAAGCGATCGCAAATATCCCGTTGCCCAATGATAAACTGTTCAATCTGGCCTGTTTGGTTTAACTGTTCTAAGCAAATTGCCAAATCATGCTTTAAGCCTAAAGCACTTTGGTAGCGGTCTTCAGCATTTTTGCTCATTAATTTAGCGACAATTTGCGCGATCGCCTCTGGTATTTGGGAGTTAATTTCATCTACCCTAGGTGCAGGTTTGGCAATGTGGTTATGCACCAGTTCTAAAGGATCATCACTAGCAAAAGGTAACTGTCCCATCAACAATTCAAACAACGTCACCCCTAAACTATAAAAGTCTGCACGGTAGTCAACGCCCCGATTCATCCGCCCGGTTTGCTCTGGTGCTATATAGGCTAACGTGCCTTCTAATAGGTTTGGGTGCTTGATTTCTTCATTTTCTTTCGGTAATAGGGAAGCAATACTAAAATCAATGAGTTTGACTTGTTTGGAATCTGGATGAATTAAGATATTTGCAGGTTTAATGTCTTTATGAATTACCCGATGCTGATAAAGCGCATGGAGAATATCAGCTAGTTGCAGAGCGATCGCCAGTGTATCTGATAGTGTCAACTGATGGCTACGACTGTATGTTGATAGCGGCACACCGCCAAAATCTTCCATCACTAGGGCATAGCTATTACGATATGGTATCAGGCGGTCGGGACGAATCACGCCAGAAATATTCAAATTTTTGGCAATAGTATATTGGTTGCGAAAACGTAACAATTCACTGAAGCTGGGATAATCTTGTTGCAACAATTTGATGACAACCTGACGCTGGCTTAATTCTTCCACTGCTTGATAAACAATCGTTCGAGAACCCACATATAATTGCTCAAGGATTTCATAACCAGGAATGTTCGGCAATGGAGCATAGGTACTTAGAGCCAGCATCATAGTATCAATCAACAGCATCTAGGGAATATATCTCATCGTTATAATTCCCGCAAAATTGAGAAATTGAACTATCATATCCCATTATGTATTAAAACTTTAAAGTTATCAATGTCTGCAATTAAGTGGCAACAGCTTCGTAGATTTGGAGAAAGTATTCAAATTTCTACCTCTGCAATGAAATGTGTGTAGAGCTAGAAGCACTTTTAATTCCCGATTCCACGAAATAGCCTATACGTCTAATGTCTGCTATTAATTAGGACTTATGAACTGTACAAATTAAACATAATAATAACCGCGACTTCGGTATCCCGGCGGTCACGCTACTAAAGCAGCTAATAAATGGTTAGTTGCACCGCCATGATGAGATAATCACAATGATGAGACAACAACAGCCACATCAAAAAAATCTTTATGAGTAACACACAACCAGTAGAATTACCCCTTTGGGTACGAGACCGGGAAGAAGTAATTGCGGTGGATGCTGCGGTTGAATGGCGAGAGGGAAGACCTG
>JBODRP010000224.1:0-9453 GCA_050633005.1 Trichormus sp.
CAATTTACTAATCCTAAATTTCCTACTGTCAAAGGAAATTTACCTGCTGATTGTTTGCTGATTAGTGTTCGTCGGGACATTGTAGAGGGGATGCACGAAGATATTGATATTACTAACTATTACCATGAACCTGTGGAATTTCAATTAATGCTGGCACTGCGATCTGATTTTGCTGATATCTTTGATGTGAAAGCCAAGCAGATCCTGACACGAGGAGTCACAAACACCACATGGCAAGACAGGGTTTTAAAGACAGATTATCGTAACGGTGATTTTGTGCGGAGCATGATAACTGAGGCTGTGTGTTCTAGTTCGCAGGTGCGTTACGCTAACGGCCGTTTAATGTTTGATGTAGTCATTGCCTCTGGTGAGTCCTGGCATACTTGTCTTAATTTTACAGCCATAGCTAATGGCGACATCCTCAAGCCTCAAACTACCTGCTGTGTAGGTCACAATACCAAAGCGGGAAAAATCAGAGATGAGTTTCTAACTCATGCAGCAAAGCTCAAATCTGCCAACACTGAGATTCAAGCATTTTATCAGCAAGCACTGATTGATTTGGCTGCCATGCGGATACAGGTAGAAGATAATGGGCAACAATTTTGGATGCCTGCGGCTGGTATTCCTTGGTTTATGGCTGTTTTTGGTCGTGATTCGATTATTACCAGCTTGCAATCAATTGCTGTTTATCACGAATTTGCTAGTGGTACATTACTAAAACTAGCTCAGTTACAAGCCAAAGATTTAGATAACTGGCACGATGCTCAACCAGGTAAGATGTTGCACGAGCTACGCCACGATGAATTAACTAAAATCCATCAACTTCCATATGATCCTTACTACGGCACAGTAGATAGTACCATCTTATGGATTGTGACTTTAGCAGAAGCCTACTCTTGGAACGCTGACTTGAGTATGCTGAACGAGTGTCGCACCTCATTAGAAAAAGCCCTGAATTGGATTGATAAATACGGTGATTTTGATGGGGATGGATTTGTAGAATATTTAACTCTTTCTAGTCACGGTTTACGCAACCAAGCCTGGAAAGATTCCGGTGATGCAATAGTTTATCCCAATGGTAAGTTAGTTGAGCCGCCAATTGCTTTGTGTGAAGTCCAAGGTTATGTTTACGAGGCTTGGCATAAAGCCGCCTTCATTTATGAGGTGTGGGGAGAACAAAAACAAGCAAAAAAATTCCGCCAAAAAGCAGAGGAACTTTATCAACGATTTAATGAACAATTTTGGATGGAATCAGAAGGCTTTTACTGTCTTGGGTTAGATAATCACAAACAACAAATTCAATCAATTGCTTCCAATGCTGGACAACTACTATTTTCGGGTATCGTACCCCAAGAGCGATCGCAACAGCTAGTTGAGCGACTTTTTCAAGCAGATTTGTGGTGTGGTTGGGGTATACGAACACTGTCATCAAAACATCAAGGGTATAACCCAATTAGTTATCAACGCGGTAGTGTGTGGCCTCATGATAACTCAATGATTGCGGCTGGGTTAAAGCGGTACGGCTATCACCAAGAAGTTAATCGCATTGCTGAAGGAATTTTTGCGGCTGCTAGTTATTTTCAATCTGGAAGAATGCCGGAATTATTTGCCGGAATTGAACGCCAAGACAATAACTTTCCAGTTCCTTATCCAGATGCGAATATACCCCAAGCTTGGGCGGCAGGCTCAATTTTATTTCTGATTCGCAGCATTTTAGGACTCGAAGCCAATGCACCACAGCACAAGTTAAAAGTACAGCCTCATCTGCCAGAATGCTTATCTGATTTAGAACTGAAAAATCTGGCTGTAGGAGATGTGAAAGTTTCACTGCGTTTTTGGCGTGAGAGTGAGCAAACACGATGGGAAGTCACCCATATGGATGGTGAATTACAAGTTTATGAATGAAAAATAATTTTGACTTTTGACTTTTGACTTTGTTTTTTACTCATATAGGAATCATATTTGATTATTGAACAGATAAGTAGCACCAAGGCCTGTGGTGCGTTACGGCTTACGCCTAACACACCCTACACATACTTAGATTTTTTCAGAAATCAAATACTAGTCCTATATATAGCCTCTCTTACACTACTGAGATACTGAGTACACCACTAATAAAATTGAGCAATCTCCGCGCCCCTCTGCGCTTTCCTTTGCGCCCCTACCCTGCGGGTTCCGCCCTTGGCGGTATGCGTTTAAAAAATAGTTATGTACCTCAATTAAATATCCCTATAAATTGCTTTCACGACTAAATAAATCATAAATACTGAAATTCAACAAGAACTAGATTATGAGTGCATCAAAACCTGAAGTTGTTGTAATTACTGGAGCATCAGCCGGCATTGGACGAGCGACTGTCCAAGCATTTGCCAAACGGGGAGCGTACATTGGATTAGTTGCTCGCAGTCATGACGGATTAAATGGAGCGCGACGGGAAGTAGAGGCGGCTGGCGGTAAAGCGTTAGTGCTACCAACAGATGTTTCTGATCCTGCACAGGTGGAAATGGCGGCGGCGATGGTTGAGAAGGAGTTTGGCCCGATTGATATTTGGGTGAACAATGCGATGGCTTCGATTTTGTCGCCATTTTTAGAGATTACCCCAGAGGAATTTCGCCGTGTTACCGAGGTGACATATTTAGGATATGTGCATGGCACAATGGCGGCTTTGCGGCGGATGAAACCACGCGATCGCGGTACAATTGTCCAAGTCGGTTCTGCTCTGGCTTATCGCTCAATTCCCTTACAATCTGCCTATTGCGGCGCGAAAGCTGCCATTCGCGGCTTCACAGATTCCATCCGTTGCGAACTGCATCATGACCATAGCAACGTTCACATCACAATGGTACAAATGCCCGCCGTGAACACGCCGCAGTTTGACTGGATTAAAAACAATATGCCCCACAAATCCCAGCCAGTACCGCCAATTTTCCAACCAGAAGTAGCGGCTGAGTCCATTGTCTGGGCAGCAACCCATCAACGACGGGAACTTTATGTAGGTGGTTCGACAGTTGAGGCCATCTTAGGTACAAAAGTCGCCCCAGGATTACTTGACCGCTACCTGGGTAAAACTGGATACAAGAGCCAGCAGACAGCACAACCAGAGAACCATAATAAGCAAAGTAACTTATGGCAACCATTACCAGGAGATCACGGAGCGCACGGTAGCTTTGATGCACAAGCACAGGATTACAGCCTCCAACTGTGGGCAACTGAAAATCAAGATTGGTTGATTTTAGGACTGGGTGCTGGTGTCGCCTTGGTAGCACTGGGGGCTTATTTAGGACATCAATCTCAACCTCAGCGATATGTTCATCAAGACGATAAATACGACAGAATCACCGAATCAGATATTAATACTGAAGTAGCTCGACAGTTGCATCAAACTTTAAATGGCAACAGCAAACTAAATAACTGGAATTTGCTCACAGGATTGGCTCGATTTGCCTGGAAAGCATTAACAACAGAATCTCCAAACCACCAAAAAGCTACTCAAAGCTAGATATGAAATTTTTTAGTCAAAAATAGGCTTTTGGCTCACCGGGTATTGATCCGTATTAAGGTGAGCGATGCCTAGGGAAAAGCGATCTGCCAATCTGAACACTAGTCAAAAAAAGGGTGTAGGGGGTAGGGTGTAGGGGAAGACGGCTCATGCTAGGGCTTGAAACCCCGACCAATGCAATCGTCCTGAAGCGCAAAGTCTTTATTTCTCAAATATCGCAGCACTAAAGTGCTTACTACAAACCTATAAATTAGCAATTTTTAGGATGTAACCACTCAATTTAAGAGAGTTATTGTTATGCAGAAGAATCAATCACACAAACCAACAATAGATTACTGGCGTGTCTGGACTGACGAAGAGGGTATCAGCCACCAGTCTCGTCATCAAATTGATAATTTTGTGCAGAAAGGTATAGCACCTGATACCGCTCCTCAGTGGCTTTCTCAATTGAAACAATCTGGTGCTACCGTCACTTTTACTGTGCTACCTGTTGGCTGGATGGGGAAATGGCATGAAAACCCCAAACCACAGTGGATTATCCCTTTATCTGGACGTTGGTTTGTAGAGACTATGGACGGACAACGTGTAGAGATGGGTACTGGTGACATTTCATTTGGAGGAGATCAAGGTACAAAAGCGGACGCGCAAGATCATAAAGGTCATCTCTCTGGAACAGTAGGGGATGAACCAGCTGTTTTGATGATGGTGCAGTTTGAAGAAACTCCGAGTTTGAAGTAACCCTACTAGATTGATCAATTAGGAATATTAGTCAATGAAAGCAGTTGTATTTCATGGTATTGGAGATATTAGGTTAGATGAAGTACCAGAACCTAAAATTCAACAGCCAACAGATGCCATTATTCACAGGGATGAAACCCGGCACAATTCAGGTTAGCTATGCCATCTAAACTTCGTAGTCATCCTTATTTTTTAATACCACAATCATCTCAACCTAATTATCCCTTATTTGTATTTCTACCAGGAATGGATGAGACTGGTAAGGAACTGATGTATATTCAGACAGCAGGTTTAGAAGCTGCTTTTGATGTCCGTTGTTTTGTAATTCCAGCAGATGATTTAACAAGTTGGGATGAAATGACGGACGAATTAGCAAGTTTGACTCAAATTGAACTCAAAAAAGTACCACGCTCATCTGTTTATCTCTGTGCTGAATCATTTGGTTGTTGTTTAGGAATAAAAGTTTTAGAACGATTTCCTCAACTATTTACAAAAATTATTTTAATTAATTCGGCTTCTTCATTTCATCGCGTACCTTGGTTAAATTTAGGTTCGCAGTTATTCCCTTATACACCTAATTTATTTTATAAACTTACTTCATTTATCTCTTTGCCTTTTCTCGTAAATTTAAACCGAGTATCTTCTACTGCCAAAAAAGCCCTGTTGAACTCAACCCGTTCTGCACCGAAAGGAACTGCGAGTCAGCGTCTAACTTTGATGAGAGAATTTGATATTAATGAAATGAAATTAACTCAAATTACTCAACCTGTTTTATTAATTGCCAGTCAAGATGACCGACTTTTACCTTCAGAGGCAGAGGCAAAACGGTTAAGTAATATTTTTCCTAATTCTCAACTGATCACTCTACCTCATAGCGGTCATGCCTGCTTAGTTGAAATGGATGTGAATCTTTATCAAATTTTACTGTCAGCCAATTTTATTTTTATGTAATGGTAACTGGCTTTCTATCGGTTGCATAATTTTCATGAATACAGGACTTACGCAAGTGTCAGAATCGATAGTTGGTGCGTGACGCTATAAGTTTGATGACTACGTTCAAATACTTTCGCAGCGTCACACACCCTACGTAAAAAATATGCCCGTTGCGTAAGTCCTAGAATATTCAAGTATAATTAGAATCATCATTTGGATTGCTAACTTGTAAACTACTAAGATTGCGACTAGCAACATCAGCACTAATTCCCCATAAAATTAAACCTAAATAATCAGAAAAAGGCTTAGAACCGAAAGTTAAACCGTTATCCACATACAGCGAACCTAAACCAACTAAAGATAAACCAAATAATAAAGTTAACGATAAAAATGGTCGAATTAGCCAAACAGTTGCACCAATCCGAATATCATCAGATACACCGGAGAGTAACACTAAAAAATCCTGTAAGCGGATCTGCCAAGTAGAAAGTTCTGGTAAATTCTGAGGAGAAACTTGATCAGCCCGAATTAATAAATCATTAACAGCGTTAGCTAACTCCAAAGATAAAACAGGCTCATTCTTGATAAAGTTATTATTCCCCTCGATTTTTTGATTGAGAACAGCCATACCTCTCATAACTTGTTGCATCGCCTTCTTAGCAGCAGCATCATTTTTTTGAGCTAAGAATATGCGAGTTTTAGCAATATTTCTTTGTAGCTCTTGGGCAAATTTAGATAAATTTACTTCTCCATTAATTTCTAATAATTGCATCTCTATTTTACGGAGTTTATTTAAGGCTTCTAATCGAGCTTCAATAGCTTCTATTTCAGCAAAAGCCTTATCTATTTTTTCCCATCTAATTAATTGTTCTACCCAATTGACCATTCGTTGCAATATTTTCTGGTCTTCTGGGTGTTCTACTTCTTGTCTGATACGAGATTTAAGACGATAAACTGCTGTCATAGCTCTAGTGAGTTTACCACCAGATTCTTGCATATATTTAAATAATCGTCCCAATAAGACACCAAAGATTAACACCATCAAAGGCAAAATCGGCCCAGAGCGCATTTTTAAATCGAGTGGGATCACTAATCTTTGCGTTTGTCCAGATAAAGTTAGATAGATAGCACCTGTATAACGGTCTGGGGGGATAACAGAGCGATTGAGAATTAAGGGTATACTCATGATGCGATCGCTCGGTAAACTGATTGTACCTTGGGGTAAACTCACGGCTTTTTGTGTTAATTGATACCCAGTTTGCTCACCCCTGAGAATCACCTTACTATCAATAATCGTGACAGGTGCTTGAGTAGGGTTATCAAATTGTAGTTGCCATTCATTTAAAAAAGCACTGGCTGGTAGTAACCCTTGAGCAATCAAACAATCCAAAAAACCCAAAAAACCCTGACAATTAACTAACCGTAGCTCAATTTGTTCTGTACCCCCCACAGGAATCAAATTTGGTCTAACTTTAGCAATTACTTGGAGAGGAATTGTTTGTACTGGTTTTGACGATTGATTGGGTAAAAATACTTGTATTGTTCCCTCATACGTACCAGGAACACGAATATTAGTTACTCGCAATTGAAAATCTTGGGGAATACCTACCAACAGTTGTGATGCACCTGCGATCGCTATTTGCTGACGGTCAATTATCTCACCACCTTCTTTGCGTCGCAAGTCTGAAGCTAAAAATATAACTTTCTCAATATTTTCACCTTCAGCCGTCAACCGCAGATTACCAAAGAGCGCAATTTCTTCATCCAACCAACCACTAATCTCAACAGACTTATCGCCAGCATCAACAACTAAACTAGCAGCCGCCTGTACGGAAACCGGATGAGATATCACCATCACAGGCAACAATAGAGATAATATCCAATATTTCATCAACAATTCTCAGAATGTAGTGCCGCATATCTATGGAATGGCATCCCGGAACTGCACGAAAAAATCAGTTATAAGTAGCTTGGCGTTAAAAATTGTCGTCGGGATAAGGCAGGGGGCAGGGAGCAGGGGGAAAAAGGGTTTTAGCCTTGTTTACTTTTCTTTACACAGTTTGGTTTTATTCTGCCTACCTACTTATCTTCTAGCACAAAATATTAATCCACCTGATTAGATTCTAATCGAGGGCATGGGGAATTGGGCATTGGGCATTCAATTTTGAATTTTGAATTTTGAATTTTGAATTGATTTGCCCCCTGCCCCCTGTCAACCTTAGTCATACAACCAAGTATTGGCAGAAAAATCATCTTGAGCTTCGCTTTGCTGTACGGGCATTTGCTCAGGTGTGCGGTGAGATT
This sequence comes from Trichormus sp., assembly GCA_050633005.1. Lineage (GTDB taxonomy): Bacteria > Cyanobacteriota > Cyanobacteriia > Cyanobacteriales > Nostocaceae > Trichormus. The sequence goes on from JBODRP010000224.1 coordinate 7,475, forward strand.
TTCTATAGCTCAGAACCGGCTTATAACTTTTTGGTTCTGGTTGTTTTTGAATTGCTACTTGCGCTTCCTGTTTTGCTGCTTTAGTTGCTTCCTTGAGTGCTTCCTGTTCCTGTTTTAAAGTTTGACTTTCTTCTATCAGTTGAGAATTAGCTTCTGCTAGTTGCAGTGCTGTTTTTTTCGTGTCGTAAAGTTCCTTTGTCAATCTTTCTACGGAGGTTTGTTGTTCAGCTAAGGCTGATTGTAACTCGACTATTTGCTGTTCCAGAGTTTTTTCATGTGCTTGAGATGCGGCTAAACTCGCTTGTAACTCTTTGATGGTTACTTCTAAATCGGCTTTAGTGGGATTAGTGCGTTTAGTAGTCGATGGTTCAGGTGTTTGTTTCGTGCTATCTACTGAGGTTTCCGTATCTTCCGTAACTGCTTCAGCAGTGACTTCAATTGCAGATTCGTCGCCTGTGGGTGTAAATTTTTGTGCTTCTTCTTGAATTAAATCCGAAAGACTTTGTTTTCTAGCCATTATTTCCTCCAATCACGCTGTAATTCTTCCGCTACCCGGCGGTAGTCTGATTCCGCCTCTCTAGCATTTTTGCCTCGCCACTGATTAATCGCCACACCTTCCAATGCTGCCCGCTCGTGGGCTTTATAGATCCGAATAAAAGACTTACAAGCCGGAATCCCTAGCCTTTGGAGAGTGTTTTGGGCTTCTATTGCTTCATTTATACTCCGTGTATCAACCTTTGTCAGTAATACCCGATGGGGAACACCAGCCGGCACAACAGCGGCCTTAACTGTCTCAATTAGGGCTGCTAAGTCCATTGCGGCTGGGGGTGTCGGTAACACTAGATAATCTGCGATCGCTACTACAGTTGCCAAGGCTTCGGAGTGTAGCGCAGGCGGGGTATCGACTACTACTAAATCGTAACCTTTAATTGCTTGCAACTGACTTAAAAGTTGGGGATTTGTTTCTTGGGATAAGTCAAATCCCATACCATTCTGATTCCGCCCAAACCACCAGCTAGCAGAACCTTGAATGTCTGTGTCCACCAGAATAACTTTTTTCTTTTTCCCAAACTGGGCAGCTAAATTAATTGAGGTAGTCGTTTTACCGACTCCTCCTTTACCGTTAAGAATAGCGATGATTTTTGGCACTTGTGACTCCCGACCCTGCCTTACATGAATATACCGCTTTCTTCTATGGAAATTTCAAAATTGTTATGACAGTAACTCAAAATCTGCCCAACGGCCCAAGAATCCCTGAACTCATCAGACTTTTCAAATTTATTATTCAACCAATCGAGTATCTGGAAGATTTTGCTCAGGTTTACGGCGATAATTTTACCGTCTGGAGAGAGAACAAGGATAATCAAATCGTCTATTTCAGCCATCCCCAAGCTTTAGAGGCAATTTTTACGGCGGATGCTCAATGTTTTGAGACTGGGGGAGGGAATGGGGTTTTAAAGGTGTTGTTGGGTGATAATTCTGTAATTTTACTAGATGGCGATCGCCACCAGCGTCAACGGCAATTATTAACACCGCCTTTTCATGGTGAACGAATGCGGGCTTATGGTCAAGCGATTCAGGAAGTGACTCAACAAGTAACTAACGAATGGGAAATTGGCAAACCCTTTAATATCCGCGTCTCTATGCAAGAAATCACCCTCCGCGTCATCTTGCGGGTAGTGTTTGGGGTGGATGAGGGGGAAATGTTCCAGAAATTGCAGCAATTGCTCACTTCTGTCTTAGATTTAATGGGTTCTTCTGTCTTTTCTACAGCTTTATTTTTTAGCTTTATGCAAAAAGATTTAGGTGCGTGGAGTCCTTGGGGGCGAGTGCTGCGACTCATTCAACAAATCGACGCATTAATTTACGCTTTGATTGCAAAACGCCGGGCTGAACCGGAGGAGAACCGCCAAGATATTCTCAGTTTATTGATCGTGCGTAAAACCCCATCCCCTTGTGGGTGGGGATGTAAGCGCGGC
>JBODRP010000225.1:0-9403 GCA_050633005.1 Trichormus sp.
GTAATGAGTAATGAGTAATGAGTAATGAGTAATGAGTAATGAGTAATAAGTAATGGTAATACAGCACTTTTCGGTGTAATGAGGTACACTATTGGCGGGCAAGATGCCCACCCCACAAGAGTTTCATTATTATGATTTGTACCTCATAGCAATGGAATCTGCTGTAAGTAATAAGTAATACTGTTTCTTGATGAAGATGCAATTTATTCTGTACTGTAGAGACGTTGCATGCAACGTCTCTACATCATTTATTTGGCGCAACTTCATAGAGAATTAGTATAAGACAGGGAACAGGAAAACAATGTGTGTAATTAAGTAGAACGGTGTAGATAATTCAAGGTTTGTAGTCAGGACTTTAGTCCTCTAATAAGGACTGTTCGCGGAGCGTTCCCGAAGGGTAGTCCTTACTACGAACTAGATGCCAATCTTTTTACATTACTTCACATAGTTTGGTTTTTTCAAGTCGTTCCACTTAATTCTCTCTAAGTACTTATGCGTGGTAACTGATAACAGATTTAAGTAATTAGTTTTTATGTGTTTTTAAATTTACAAAAGTTTCACAAAATTTATACAATAAGTGATTTCTTTTACTTAGAAATTTTGGTAATTTCAGTGATGAGAAAATCTTCTGCTGTGTACATCCGCTAAGTATTTGCTGTGTGGAATAGAGGAAAGTACCAATCTTGAAAATATTGACATTAGCATCTTCCAGACATCTCGAAATTGAATGAAATTGAAACGAACAAAATGCAGAGGTTTTTTCCCCACCTTATTTATTTAACCTCAATGGTACTCTTGCTGCCCGTCCCACTATCAGTTCTGCACCAAATACCATTAACTATGGTCAGATTTTTAGTGTCACATCACCAGAAGCCGCCAGTATTACCAAAGGTCATTTGATTAAACTAGGTGCAGTCACCCATGCGACTAACTTCGACCAACGTTTAGTACCTGTATCTTTTACTAAATCTGGAACTACACTCAATATTACAGCACCTGCCAACGGTAATCTTGCACCACCGGGTTACTATATGCTGTTTTTAGTCAACTCAGCTGGTGTACCTTCTGTAGCGAAAATCATCCAAGTAGGTGGTAATCCTTCTCCTGTACCGCCAGCTAACGTCCAAGTCCCACTATATAGAAGGCAGTCCATCCAATCACTGAATTATCCCAGTTACTATGTTGGCGAAACTACTTCTCTTGGCTATATCAAGCAGGTGAATGCCAATAGTAGTGCTGTAGATAAAAACAGTACGACATACAAAATTGTCCCAGGGTTAGCAAATCAGCAATGTGTTTCCTTTGAGTCGGTGAATGTTGCAGGTACTTTTCTCCGTCATCAGGGTTATCGTTTGAAGCTGAATCAAAACGATAATACAGAACTATTCAAAGCCGATGCCACATTCTGTCCCAAAACTGGACTTGCAGATACAACTGCGGTGTCATTCGCTTCTTTCAACTTTCCCAACTACTACCTACGCCATCGTAACTATGAGTTGTGGATTGATCCCCAAGCTACCAGCAGCATATACAAGCAAGATGCTAGCTTTAAGTTTGTCACAGCTTGGACACCTGGAACTGATGACTTAAGTGGTTTACAATCTGTGCGATCGCTCAATTCTCCAACTTACTACATTGGACAAACAAATTCTTTAGGTTATATCCAACCAGTTAATAGTAGTAGTGATACCTTGACGAAGAATAATGCAACTTGGAATTTTGTTCCTGGACTAGCAAATGCAAATTGTGTTTCTTTTGAGTCGAAAACTAATCCTGGCTATTATTTAAGGCATCAAGGTTATCGTGTGCAATTAAATCAAAACGATAACACAGATTTATTCAAAGCTGATGCCACATTCTGCCCCAAACCTGGACTTGTAGATCCAAATGCAGTGTCATTTGCCTCTTTTAACTATCCCACTTACTATCTACGTCATCGTAATTATGAGTTGTGGATTGACCCCCAAGCTGGGGATAGTTTGTACAAAAACGACGCATCATTTCAAATAGCTGCGCCTTGGGTACAATAATCCCACTGATTTTTATTTATTCATTATCTGTTGGATATAATCCGACAGATTTTTTATTTATTTCTTAGAATTAAATAAACAACACTAGCATATTCTTCCTAAAAGACAAATCTTAAAAATTAAGCTAGCATGGGTTTTGAATTAACTGTCAGTTTTAGAATTTATGCCTCAAAAACATCTCAGCAGTTCCCGAAAACCCAGTAAATTCAGACCAAAAATCAGCTATATTTTTGTAGCAATGGTTACTTTAGTACTAGCCTTTCCTTGGTTGTACGAAATTAAAACCAAAGCGGGAATTAATATATCAAAAAGCCGCCATGCTGGGACGTTTTTAGAAAAACACACAAAGGGAATTTTTCGCTGTGAATGGCTGTATCCTTATAAGTGCGATCGCTCTGGCATGAATTAGATTAGTATATCGGGTTTGTAGTAAGCATTTTTGTGCTGAGAAAATTAGAACTAAAGTCCTGACTACAAACTTAACGTCTCATGAACTTCTGAAAGATGGAGAGGAGATAAAAGGCTTCGTGCCATCTTCAGAATTACCACTAAAGGCGTAGCGTTGTTCAGGAACAGGATAACCAGCTTCACCAAAGGTTTGTTTGATGACTTTATTGGTGTCAAAATAAACTTGCCAGTAATGCTCATTATTGCAATAGGGACGCACCGCTAATACAGTCCCGGCAAGATTGAAATCTAAAATCTCTACATCTGGTGCTGGGTTATTCAAGACATTGGGAATTTGGCTGAGGCGTTGTTTTAATAGCCTAATTGCTTCGTTATGATCGACACTATGATGTATTTGCGCCTTGAGATCAACACGACGGTAAGGATTGGCAGAAAAATTTTCAATATTATCAGAAAATATTTTATTATTAGCAATAATTGTCATCACATTATCAAGTGTATTGATTGTGGTGGTAAATAGTCCAATTTCTGCTACTGTTCCGGTGACACCTGCGGCTGATATTATGTCACCTGTCTTAAATGGACGAAAAATCATTAGAAAAGCACCAGCCGCAAAGTTGGCTAATAACCCACTCCAAGCCGCACCAATGGCGATACCAACTGCTGCTAATAATGCCGCAAAAGAAGTAGTTTCAACACCAAAAAAGCCGAGAATGGCTACAATTAGAATAATTCTCAGGGTGACTGAAAGTATATTTAGTAAATAGCTAATTAGTGTCGGCTCAATATTTTGGCTACGGAAACCGCGCCGGAGTAATTTTAAGCCAAAATCAATCAATCTTTGACCAATAATCCATATAGCGATCGCGCCTAATAATTTTAGGGCAAACTGTGTTAATAATCCAATCGCAACCGGAATAATTTGATTTAAATCCATAAATTTTTATTGACAATCAATCAACAGGAGCTTTTTCATTGAAAGCGGCGGTAAACTCCATCCCCTTGTGGGTTGACGAGGTTCGCCCGCCGCTTGGGGCATAGGGCATAGGGCATTGGTACTTGTAATAATGGTGTGAATAAGCATCAAACCCCACCTCTTCCCCAAGATGGATTATATTTATATTGCTTTGATGCCCTCATCTATCTGGCTACGGCTATGGATTTTATACCATTGCTCTAAATCCCGGCTACAGATAATTCTTCCCCTGCCCCCTGCCCCCTGCTGTCTATGTGTAGCTTTATTTTGGAGAATTGGTATTATGTCTTGGGCAAAATATTTATCAATAAAAAAGTAGGTAAATCTAATAATTTACCCACTTTTGGCTGATACAGCAGATTTGATATTTATGAGATACAGCAATTGATTGAAAAAAGTAATGAGCAAGAACTTTACTTATTACTCACTACTTATTACTCATTACTTAATACTCATGGTGTACCTCAATTACTTCAAAAGTGCTGTATATTATGCTGTTAATGTGTTGCCAATCAGACCATAGTTTTGACTATGAGATCAATTCACTTAATGAGCCAGTGGGAACAACAGCATTCACAGGAATTTCTGAAGAACTGCTGACAGCATAGCGTGTTTCAGGAGCAGGGAAACCAGCTTCACCAAAGGTTTCCTTAATAGTTTTATTGGTGTCAAAATAAACTTGCCAATAGTGGTCATTATTACAGTAAGGACGCACAGCTAATACTGGCCCTGCTAAATTGAAATCTAAAATTTCTACATCTGGTGCAGGATTATCGAGTACGTTGGGGATTTGGCTGATTTTAGCCTTTAAAAGTGCGATCGCCTGATTATGATCGACAGTGTGATGTAATTGAGCTACCAAGTCAACCCGACGGTAAGGGTTAGCAGAAAAATTCTGGATATTATCAGCAAAGATTTTGTTATTAGCAACAATAGTTAAGACGTTATCAGGTGTATTAATGCTGGTGGTGAACAGTCCAATTTCTGTGACTGTGCCAGTTACACCGCCGGCGCAAATAAAATCACCCACATTAAAGGGACGGAAAACTATTAAAAAAGCACCGGCGGCAAAATTGGCTAACAGTCCACCCCAAGCCGCACCAATAGCGACACCAGCCGCCGCCAGTAAAGCCGCAAAAGAAGTGGTTTCAATGCCAAAAAAGCCTAAAATCGCCACAACTAGGACGATTCTCAACGTTACACCAATAATATTGAGCAAATAACTAATTAGCGTCGGCTCAATATTTTGACTGCGGAAAGCGCGGCGCAGTAGCTTGACAGCAAAATCAATCAGTTTTTGGGCAATTAACCAAAGTGCGATCGCACCTAACACTTTTAAGCCAAACTGTGTTAACAGTTGAATAGCAACCTGTCCAATCTGCTGAAAGTTCATAACTTATTCTTATCTTTAGGTGTTTATCAAAGAACATACTAGTAAAATCACCTAAAAATGCCGAAAAATACTTTTTTTTAATGTTTACAAACTGTCACTTTTTTCCTGTTTTCGTCGCGCTTCAATCCGATCAAATATTTCTTCAATGCTAGGATTTCCTAATATTTCATCTCTATCTCTTGTATAGTCACCACTACCCTTTTCAAATTGCTGCATAAATCGCGCCATACCAGCAGGGCCTAAAGCCTGTGTGAGAGCTTCTATTCCTAACCTTTTAATCTCAGCTTGAGTGAGCTTAGTTACATCGAGCATCTATAATACCTCCAGTACCCATCGTAATGGATTCTCTACTCTCACTTGTAACATGGCACTGTATCTTGCTGCTAAACGCAACATCCTGTCATCCGTTGTTAAGAAAATATCGGCATTTCCAGTTTCTGCACAAGCAAGATGAGCAGCATCAAAAGCTTTAAAACCAAGAACAGTAAGTTGTCTAGCACGGTATTTTACCTGTTCATTAGCTAAAATTTTGGTGTTTGCCATATCAGTCAAAATGATCATTTGCTGTTTTCTACCTCCATCTGGTGTCTGTGCCAACTCATCATCTATGACTTCACTACCTAATAATTGCCATTCACCAATTTGACAATGCGCTAAAATTATCCGCACTGCTTCAGTTTCCAAAATAATCCGTTCTTGTGTCTGATCATCGAAAGGCCGATTCAGACAACACACATCTAAATAAATTAAAAACTCCATAGGTACATCTTGCTCGGTATGATATTTAATCTGCAAGCATTTACCGAATAAGAAGTAATTATGACTCAGAACTACCGTATTACCCTACTTCCTGGCGATGGCATCGGCCCCGAAATTATGGCGGTGGCGGTAGATGTGCTGACAGTCATAGGAAAGCAATTTGATCTCCAATTTGAATTTCAAGAAGCTTTAATTGGCGGTGCAGCTATCGATGCAACAGGCGAACCTCTGCCACCTGCTACCCTCGACACTTGCCGTAATAGTGATGCTGTCTTACTCGCGGCTATCGGTGGTTATAAGTGGGACACTCTACCCTCTCACCAACGTCCAGAAGCGGGTTTATTAGGACTCCGCGCAGGCTTAGAACTATTTGCCAATTTACGTCCCGCCCAAATTCTACCCCAACTTATTGATGCTTCCACCTTAAAACGGGAAGTACTCGAAGGTGTAGATATTATGGTTGTGCGTGAACTCACTGGGGGAATTTACTTCGGTAAACCCAAAGGAATTTTTACCAACGAGACAGGTGAGAAACGCGGTGTCAACACAATGGTGTATACCGAATCCGAAATTGACCGGATTGGTCGTGTCGCATTTGAAACAGCACAGAAACGTGGGGGTAAACTGTGTTCAGTTGATAAAGCCAACGTATTAGAAGTATCACAATTGTGGCGCGATCGCATGACCAAATTAGCCCCAGAATACCCAGATGTGGAACTTTCACATCTCTATGTAGATAATGCAGCCATGCAGTTAGTACGCGCGCCCAAGCAATTTGATACAATTGTCACAGGCAATTTATTTGGTGATATCCTTTCCGATGCTGCCGCCATGCTCACAGGTAGTATAGGAATGTTACCTTCTGCCAGTTTAGGTGCATCGGGGCCGGGAGTATTTGAACCAGTCCACGGTTCTGCACCCGATATCGCAGGAGAAGATAAAGCCAACCCCCTAGCCCAAGTTTTAAGCGCAGCCATGATGTTACGCTACGGCTTAAATCAACCCCAAGCCGCCGACAAGATAGAACAAGCCGTATTAAAAGTTTTAGAACAAGGCGATCGCACCGGCGATATCATGTCACCAGGAATGAATCTTTTAGGTTGTCGAGCAATGGGTGATTCATTAATGAAAGCTCTAAGTTAAACATCAACAGTTATCAAGTAACTGATAACTGTTGACTGATTAAACTCTAATTTGCGCTTTAGCTCATCTATACCAGGAGTGGAGAAGAAATTATTCAAATCCACTCTTGGCGACTTTTGCAGGCGTTATTTATAGAGTTCTGTCGCTAACCGCCAAGCCAAAAAGCCTGGAACTAGTGCCACAACTAGAGCGATGTAAACTTGAGTATCAGAGATAGGCATGGTTGTAAACCTCCTGAGCGTCAAATTGATTTTTAAGAGTTCGTTTACTACTTTTCCTTGTTTTGCCAAAATTTTGGAACATCTTGTTGCATCTTGTAACAAAATCCCTGCTTAATTCGGTAGTCTGAGTTTTTTTTCATAAAAAAAATTTATAGATTATAATACCGGATTGGAATAGGTAGTATTGTTTCCAGATTCTGGAATAGGCTAAGAATATAGACTTTTAATCCAAAATCCGTCTTGAAAAGTTTCCTACGGCGGGAAACCCGCCTACAGAACTTTCCGCAAAATCCAAAATCCAAAATTGGTATGAGTTGTTATTTAGGGATCGACTTTGGTACGTCTGGGGCGAGGGCAGTGGTAATTGATGAGGCAGCCCAAATCCAGGCACAAATGCGATATCCTTGGGCAGTAGGGGCGATCGCTGATGTCAGATCATGGGAAACAGCATTATGGACGCTGCTGGCAGAAATCCCGGAGAATTGGCGGCAACAGATGAGAGCGATCGCTATTAACGGTACTTCCTCAACTGTGTTATTGTGTGATGATGCAGGCAACCCCATATCTACACCCTTACTCTACAACGATGGCCGGGCATCAGTAGTGTTGCAACAATTGAACAACATCGCACCGCCACATCATACTGTTTTAAGTGCAACCTCCAGCTTGGCTAAACTTTTCTGGATGATGCAATTACCAACTTTTAGCCAAGGGCAATATTTTTTGCATCAAGCCGACTGGCTGGGATTTCTCCTGCATGGTAAGTTGGGCATCACTGATTACCACAATGCTCTGAAGTTAGGTTATGACGTAGAACAGTTAGCATACCCAGAATGGTTAACAAATCTGCAACTACCAATTCAATTACCCCAAGTATTAGCCCCTGGAACACCGATAGCAGAATTACGCCCTGAAGTTGCCCATCAATTTTTACTACCTGCTGATTGTTTAGTCTGTGCTGGTACAACTGATAGCATTGCAGCCTTTTTAGCCAGTGGTGCAACATCACCAGGAGAAGCCGTCACTTCCCTCGGTTCAACATTAGTACTAAAACTTTTGAGTCGTACCCGCACAGAAGATTCCCGATATGGTATTTACAGCCATCGTCTCGGTGATTTGTGGCTAACGGGTGGTGCTTCTAATACTGGCGGTGCAGTCTTAAGGAAATTCTTTACTGATGCCGAATTAGAAAATCTCAGTGCTGAAATTGATAGTTCTCAACCTAGCGAGTTAGACTACTATCCTTTATTAACAACCGGGGAACGCTTTCCCATCAACGATCCTAATTTATCCCCACGACTTACACCACGCCCAAATAATCCCGTGGAATTTCTACATGGCTTGTTAGCAAGTATGGCTCGTATAGAAGCACGGGGTTATGAATTATTGCAACAATTAGGGGCAGATAGTTTAAATCGAGTTTATACAGCCGGTGGCGGCGCAAACAACCCTACTTGGGCAGTTATTCGTCAACGCTATTTAAAAGTGCCAGTAGTTTCCTCTGTGCATACAGAAGCCGCCTATGGAACAGCACTTTTGGCTAAATCAAAAGAAGGCAGGGGAGCAGGGGGCAGGGGGCAGGGGAGCAGGGGGCAGGGGAGCAGGGGAGCAGGGGAGCAGGGAGCAGGGAGCAGGGGGAGCAGGGGGAGCAGGGAGCAGGGGGAGCAGGGAGACAAGGGAGACGAGGGGAAGAATTTTAGATTTTAGATTTCGGATTTTAGATTGAAATCCAATCCAAAATTTAAAATCCAAAATCCACTCATTGAATTGCCCCATACCCATTTTGAATAATTCCGTATCTCTGCCAGTGACAATCAACATATGAAGGCTGATACTAGGTTCATTAGATACCAGAATTCTAGAGTTCCAGGTTCGTCATCTGGGCAGCTATTTGGGGGTAGATGTATATCATCTATCCCCTTAACTAATTTTTCAGGTCATTCCTGATTTTATCGCAAATATACAGCAAATAATTGGTTAATTGATGCTTTTAAGGCTAATATAGGATTTTTTTGCGTAAATACCCTATCTTAAACAGTAGTAGCTTATAGAAGCAGATCAATAAAAATACTTCTGCTTTATAAAATCTTTAAGCAGAGTAAAATTATGCTAGTTCTCAACCTAAAACAAAGATTCTTACAAGGTCTTACTGCCTTAATGCTGGGATTGTTTATTACTTCTGCCTATAGTTATTTTCGCTATAGATTTATTGCTAATCCCATATATTTAATTAATAGCCTACCGAGCAGTTTCTTTTTAGAAAAATCCTTATCGGTGGATGCCACAGTTGATTCTATCGAGTTTAGTCATGATGGTCAAACTATCGCTATTACTAGTGGAAAGAATATCCAAATTTATAATCTGAAAACCGGAGAAGAAATTGACATTATCAAGGGTAATTCCTGGGGTGTTAATTCTGTAGGGCTTGCTGAAAAAGTCGTGAAAAAACAACAGAAGAATTGAGTAGGTAGTC
>JBODRP010000226.1:0-9392 GCA_050633005.1 Trichormus sp.
GATTGCTAGCCTCACTACTTTCCCCGCTCTGACATCTAATGACATTCTGGTCACAGCTTAAGGAATTGTGAGCAAATAGGCTAAAACTAAACCCTGATGTAGCAATACCGTAACTAGAAAAGGCAGGGGAGTTATGAGCAGGGAGTAAGGGGGAAGATTCAAGATTTCCCTACTCTCTTCCCCTGTTTCTCTTGAGAATTTGAATAGCCCTTGAATCTGCGCTTTCAATCCAAAATCCTGGCATTGGTATCATTCCGCTTTTTCTGGCTTTTTCCCCTCATCTTTCTGATCCTGGACAACTTGAGTAGAATAAACCTCCACATCACGCTGAATAATATCTTCTATTTGACCTGCAAAGAGATTAAAAGCCTCATCATGATTTTTATAGCTACGATAAACCCCTGTTAACTGGGAAAATTGCCAAGCTTGTGTTTTCAGAGATTCAGATGTGCGTCGATAGTGTCGCCACCGTTCTCCATACTGAAAAAATTCTTCAATTGCTGCACTCATCGCTACTACTTGACTGATACCAAAAGTTGCCCAAAAAATATATTCTTTAACTTTGGCATCATTAATATTAAAACTAATTAATGCCGGAAGAATCACCCCGCCAATAATAGTTGTTAATCTTAAAAAATAATAGCGATCGCGGGCTTGATTAGCCTTATTTTCCATCCATAGTAACTGATCTAACCAGCGCGATCGCAAAAAATGTTTCTGTACTTCTTTGAGATTTAAACTCTCAAATAATTGGTTAAAATCTTGCTTGAGATATTCTTGATAACTATTGTTTTTCTTAGCCATTTTTCATTGTGAACTAGAAAGGACACTCTTAATTATTTCGGCTAAATTTTCCCCAACTGGTTCTGAGTCAAATAAATTAATGTAGTGTAATATACCAGATTTTGCTAATTCTGTAGCTTGTTGATTACTAGTATCCCCCCGTAAGGCCGCTGCTAGTACATCTGCGGTTCTACCACTACCAGCCATCACAATCACTAACCTGCCTGCATTCAGATTCTCTAAAGCATCTTGAAAAGTAATTTGGCCACCATTTATCAGTATGGTTAGCGAAGGTGCGCCATTAGCTAAAACAGTTGCTAATTGCGCTATCCAACAAGATTCATCACCCCAATTACTACCAGGAACAAACAGAAAATGACTATGGTTCGGCTCTAGAGAAGCGGTATCAGCAGTTACAGTTAAACAATTAGGTAGAGCCACTTTACTTTCAGGGACAACACCAATCAAAGGAAATTTACCGCCTATGTGGTGACGCGCTTCACCCATTAAGCGCATTACTCCGGCATCAGTACCCCCATCTATAACATAAACACCAAAATTTTCCGCGATGGGTGCTAAAACTTCCGTAAATAGCCTGGGAATTTGCCTGGAATCTGCTGCATCCATCTTACTTGCTCCCCCTACAACTACTAAAGTAGGACGAGGCAATTTTAACCCCATATTTGCTAAAAATTGCGGTAATTCCCTAAATTTTTCGACCCGCATCGCGGATGCTACTTGTCCATTGTTAAACCTAAGTTGCACAAGTTTCTCCATAACTATATTTTTTAAAGTTTGGACTCAAGACTTTAGTCCTGAGTCCAAATTTTAATTCCCTCAATTTTTACGAGTCGCTCTTTCCCCCTGCTCCCTGCTCCCTGCTCCCTGCCCCCTTGCCGCCTGCCTAATCAGAACTACAAATATTTACCCTGTTCTACTTATTCCCTATCGATTTAAGATAAAATCTCGAATATCTCCAGCTACAAGCCCAACACAAGATTTTGGCAACTCATAACCAGCATGAGCAATCATTTTCAACTCAACATCAGGGATCAGTTTACTGTAAACTTCACTACGAATGACAGCATCAGTTGCATCTTTAGCACCTTGTAAAATCAACACCGGAACTGCGATTTCATCTAATCGACTTTGTAATAATTCTGCTGCAATTTCTGGTTGTTGTCGCTGAAATAATAATTGGCAAGCTGTAGGGAATTGCAATATCTTTTGATGTGTTTGCCAATCTTGTTCGATTTTCTCGTCCAGACGCAAAATTTTAGTCAGAAAACGCAGCGATCGCAGTATCTTAAAAAATAATGGCGATCGCTTGACTAACTTCTGCATTTTCCGATAATAAACTTCTTGCCTAGGAGTTTTTACACCCTCTGGTGCGAGTAAGACTAACTTCGCCACCTGTTCTGGATACTTGAGAGCATAACTAGCCGCAACCCAACCCCCCAGGGAATGTCCTACTAAATATACTCTCTCTAATTTCAAAGCTTGCAAGAACTCAGCAATACATTCCACTTGCAAATCAATTGAGTAATGAACAGAAGGATTTTCTGATTCACCAAACCCTAATAAATCTGGGGCGAAACAATTGAAGTCTTTAGCAAGTAACTCCATTACCGATAACCATTGGCTACTTTCATGCCAACTACCATGTAACAAAACGATAGGAATCCCCTCACCAGCCTCACGCCAGAATAATAGCCCTTGAGATAGCTTTCTCCGGGCGTTACGTAACAGCGTTTCCATCTTAGTTGAACAACCTATACAGTAGATTTTAAGGTTTAAATTAGACTTTCGAGCATCAATCTAAGTTGCTAATTTTAACCTAAACTTTCACATCTTTTGATCTCAATTCTGCACCCAGTCCCCAGTCCCCAATCAAGCTAATGTCGTCAAACCATTTAAATAGTCACGTAACTGGCGCGCGTGGTCATGAGACATTGGTTCTGGAGGTAGAGAATCAACTGTAAAGGCTTGGATTTCCATAACTTCCAACTTATCCTGAATTTCCATATTCCCTGTGACTTCCACCTCTACCACAACACAAATTGAATGAACTCTGGGATCGCGCTCAGGAGAAGAGTAAACCCCCACCAAACGTTTAATTTTTGTTACCTCTAGTCCAGTCTCTTCCATTAGTTCCCGGTGAACTGTATTGGGAATATCTTCCCCCCAGTCCACCATACCCCCAGGTAATGCCCAAAGACCGTCATCACGCCGCTTAATCAACACAATTCGTCCATCAGGTAATATCGGGATGACACTAGTTCCCGTAATGGGATGACGGAAAATAATTCCTAGTACAGTTTGTCCAATACGCCACAGACTACGTGCAGATTGGATCGGTATCGCAAAAAAAGCAAGGACTTTCAATTTAAGAATGCTTATATTGTGTAATTTTAACAAATCCCACGGGGAGAAAATCAAGTATTGGAAAAGCTGAATTTTGCTTGACACAAATCTACTTTTCGTTTGAAAATACATTGTAACAAAAAATCTAGTTATGTATAGACATATTATCAATCATTATTAAAATATGCCAAATTTGAGCAAATGATGATTTAAAATATTCTCCAATATTAGCATTTTTAAATTCTTATTTCAGATTTTTGTATAATCTGTGACTTGCAATAAACACAAGGCTGTAGGAGTACTATGACAAAAACAAAGTGTTTATTCTATGATTTGTCTTTTGCACTTCCCAGCCATGTAAAGGCTTTTAATTATCAATTTTATAGATGACATCAATACCAAATTTATCAATTAAATCCCTATGAATCCTGACTAGTGCTTTTTTAAAGTTTATGTTTATTAGTGTGGCACATCATACTAATTTAAGATATTTTTATGTTAAAAAATACAATTTACATGAATATTTATCTCCGATCATAAATAAGTTTTGTAAAAAGCATTATTATTATCTATAATGATGATTAGAAAATGAATAAATCTATTTACTAGGTGAGATTAATTGTATTTATTGTCAATGATATCTTTAGAGTTAATCTGCCAGTTCCACGTGTAAGAAATTAGTTTTGCCATACATTAAGATATTGATCGTCGATAAATTTTGAACATCTATTGTAATTTTCCTAGAGGTCAATTGTTCTACTCTCAGGAAAGATTGACATTATCCAATTAAATAAGGTAGCATTGTATGCTGTTCAAACTATCTACAGTCAAAATCTAGGCTAAAACTGTATCAATAACGCTAGTAGCTGATATTGCCTACTAAATGCCTAGAGGCTTATTTTGTTGTTTATTCATGAGGTGAACATGGCAAAGCGCCGTAACCCGAAAAAAGAAAAGGCGCTACGAAACCAGGCATACGCCAGAAAGTTTCGTAAACGGACTACAACAGGCAAGATGCAAAGAAGATTCCAACAAAGATCGCCTAAGAATGAGGAAGATGAGGGCGCAGCAGCAATTGACGCTGAATAAGCTGCCTTCTGAAACCGATATTCCGGGAGTATGTTAGGAATTGGGCATAAACAAGGCAAAAGTAAAAAGTCAAAAGTCAAAAAATTCTTTTCTTTTGCCTTTTAACCTTTTACATTTTTCCTTCTTTGCCCACATTCCCTACTCTGATATTTGACTACGAGCAACCAAAAGGGCTTTATTTACCTGCTCGAAACCTGTGCCGCCGTAACTGTTACGTGCGGCTACAACTGTTTGGGGAGATATGGCTGTATAAATATCTTCCCCAAAAGCTGGGTGTATTTGCTGCCACTCTTCTAGGGTTAAATCTTTTAAAAGTTTACCGGCGGCAATACTCCTTTTAACTACTTTCCCAACGAGATTATAAGCTTCTCGGAAAGGCACGCCTCTGGCTGCTAAATAATCTGCAACATCGGTAGCATTGGAAAAATCTTCAGTAACGGCTGCGTTTAAGCGATGAGTGCGAAATTCTAAGCCTTGTTGCAACAAAATAGTCATCGCTTCTAGGCAAGCCTTGACGGTATTCACAGCA
This sequence comes from Trichormus sp., assembly GCA_050633005.1. Taxonomy (GTDB): domain Bacteria; phylum Cyanobacteriota; class Cyanobacteriia; order Cyanobacteriales; family Nostocaceae; genus Trichormus. The sequence goes on from JBODRP010000226.1 coordinate 4,766, forward strand.
TCAAATATGCCTTCTTTATCTTCTTGCAAGTCTTTGTTATAGGCTAGGGGTAGTCCCTTCATAATTACTAGCATTGCCTGGAGATGTCCGAATACCCTACCAGTTTTACCCCGGACTAGTTCAGGTACATCGGGGTTTTTCTTTTGTGGCATGATACTCGAACCAGTAGCACAGCTATCTTTGAGGGTAACAAAGCGAAATTCTTCAGATGACCAAAGAATAATTTCCTCAGAAAGCCGACTGAGGTGAACCATAATCAAACTAGCGGCACACAAAAATTCTACAGCAAAGTCTCGATCGCTCACTCCATCTAAGCTATTAGCATAAATTTTATCAAAATGCAATAGTTTAGCTGTGTAATGGCGGTCTATGGGGAAAGTCGTCCCAGCTAAAGCACCACACCCCAAAGGCGAAATATTCACCCGGCTATACACATCACTTAAACGTTCCCAGTCTCGTTGTGCCATCTGAAAGTAAGCCAAGAGGTGATGAGCTAAACTCAGGGGTTGAGCGCGTTGCAGATGGGTGTAACCAGGAATCAGAGTTTCTACATTTTGTTCAGCAATATCAAGTAAGACACGCTGAAATTCCCTTAATAGGTGTTTAATCTGTTGAATTTGGTCACGTAAGTATAGCCTAGTATCTGTGCCTACTTGGTCATTACGCGATCGCGCCGTATGTAGTTTTTTCCCCACATCACCGACAATTTCCGTTAATCGCCGTTCCACAGCAAAGTGAACATCTTCCGCATCAATACCTGGTTGAAATTGTCCTTGGCGATATTCTTGGCGGATTTGCTCTAAACCTGCTACTAATTGCTCACCTTCGGCGGCGGAGATAATCCCCGTATGTGCCAACATTTGGGCATGAGCTTGAGAGCCTGTCAGGTCGTACTCTATTAATTGAATGTCAAAACTAATACTAGCATTAAAACGAGCGATCGCCGGATGCAACGCTGATTCAAACCTCTGACTCCAAGTTTGTTTTTCGGTCATAGATACAAAAAAGGCAAAAGTAAAAAGTAAAAAGGCAAAAGCGTGTTTTGACTTTTACCTTTTACCTTTTGACTCCTACTCCCTACTCCCTACCCGTGTCAACCGTACTTAGTTAGGTTTCTAAAGACATAACCAACTACTAAACCAATCAATAATGCCCAGATTTGACCTGACTTCACAAAAATGTTCCACGTTTTCTGTATTTGACCTATCACGTCTGGATCAGTAACATTTTGTGCTAACACAGTTAAATTAACAGGTAAATCCCAAAAATTCTGAGATATTAAATCACTTAAGTAGTGCATCTTGAGTAATTCATGAAGTTAAAAATTAGGGAGAGAAACTAAAGTTGAGAGATTAAGTAATTTACCCAGTCACCAGTCCCCAGTTCCTAATCACTCGCTGTCATAACTCAAGATGTTGCCGATGTCACCCGTAATTTCTCGGCTGTTCGCAAAATTTGCCCTGCTAGCACAGCAGCACCAAAACCGTTATCAATATTAACTACACCTACCCCAGCCGCACAGGAGTTGAGCATAGTTAATAATGGTGCTAACCCCCCAAAACTAGCACCATAACCCACACTCGTAGGTACAGCAATCACAGGAGAATCTGCCAAACCCGCCACAACACTGGGTAAAGCACCTTCCATACCTGCCACGACAATTAACACTGACGCTGATTGAATCAGATGGCGGTTACTTAATAAACGATGAATCCCCGCCACACCCACATCCCAAAGACGCAGTACACGAAATCCCGAAAGTTCCGCCGTGACTGCGGCTTCTTCCGCTACGGGTAAATCAGCCGTACCAGCACAGAGAATACCAATCACTCCCTCAAACTGTAGTTCAATTTCAGGGGGTGCGATCGCACAAATTCGTGCTAGTTCGTAATACTGTAAGCCCCGAACTTTTGGTTGTAATAAGCTATAAGTTGTTGGTTCGATACGAGTAGCCATCACCACAGGATTACGCTGGCGCATTACCTGCATGATTTGGGCAATTTGTTCTGGGGTTTTACCAGGCCCCCAAATTACTTCCGGGAAACCAGTTCTCAGATGACGGTGATGGTCGATTTTAGCAAACTCCCCTACAGGCTCATAGGCTAAATCCTTGAGAGAGTTTAAGGCCATATCTGGGCTAACTTTACCATTAGCAACTGCCTCTAGGAGCGATCGCAAAGTTTCAGGTTGAGTCACATTGACACTCCTCTAGCCTAAAGGCATGAGGATTCTTGCTTCATCCGTCCTCCCTAGAAACCTGAATATAAAATATTCAAATTTCCCCGTTTGGATACGTCCACAAGCATATACGGACTGCCCAACCGCGTTTGAAACGATTGATTTCTTCAATTTTTGCTTTACTCCCACATTTATCAGGCACTGCGGTGGACGGGTTTCCCGGTGAGACAGCCCTGTAGGCGGGTTTCCCGCCGTAGGGGACTGCGTTAGCGCAGCGTTAGCGACGCAGGAGCGTCACCCGGAGGGCATAAAGCAAGTGGCGGTACAAGATTTAGGATTTTTACTACCAGGGTTCCGGATGTCTTCGACAAGCCAAGCCTTCAGCTTGTCTACAGGAGTTGTCCGCTTGACCTACTTCGTTTTTTATGTGTGCGCTTTACCACTAAGAACATCATATCACGAAAGCCGTCCTTTTAGGACGGGGCTTTATACCCAGGTTTTTGGTAAATTTAGGGAATAGGGACAAGGTACATTTTATCCCAATGCCCAATGCCAAATGCCCCATGCCCCATGCCCTACTGAACAATTTTGATTTCGTAGAGATTCCAGAAAGCACCAGCTAAGGCTGAAAATTTAATACCAGCAAAACGATTCCGTACTGCTGACAAAGCATAGGGATTTACCAAATAAATAAATGGTAAATTTTCCTGAGTAATGCGTTGAGTTTCGGCATAAATTTCTTTACGCTTGGCTTCGTCTAATTCTCTGGCAGCTTGAATATATAACTGACCAATTTTCTCTTCCCAAGGTGCTACTTCCCAACCTTCAATGGGTTTTTGTCCGGCTTGGGGTTTTTGATTAAACATATGTAATCCCCCTTGAGGCGACCAGACATTAGCTCCATCATTTGGTTCTAAACCACCAGTCAAACCCAATAAGGAAGCTTCCCAGTCTAAAGTGTTACTCAGTTTATCTATATAAGTATTCCATGCCAAGGGAGTAAAATCGACTTGAATACCAATTTTGCCCAAGTCTTGTTGAATTTGTGATCCCATTGCTTCCCGAATTTTGTTACCAGCATTTGTCAGCAACGTAAACCGGACGCGATTACCTTGAGCATCTAATAATTGACCTTGCTCATTGTATTTAAAGCCAGCTTTTAATAACAGTTGTTTAGCTTTTTCTAAATTGTAATCGTAAACTTTTAATCCCTCTTTTGGTGAAAGATAATAAGGACTCTGGACAGAAATTGGGGAATTTTGCGTTTGACCTAAGCCACGAAAGATATTATTAATCATGGTTTGGCGGTCAATTGCATAAGCCACTGCTTGCCGAAACTCAACAGTATTAAACCATCTCGATTTAATCGGGTTAATTAATGGTTTACCATCTCTTGTCCCTTTATTTAAATTAAACAAGATAAAACTAGTACCAGCCGCCGGTCCACCATTATAAATTTTGAAATTACCTTGTTTTTCTTGTCGCTTCAGTAAAGAAAAATAATCTGGTGATACACCCACACTATCTAAACCACCAGAACGAAATTGTAATAGAGAAGTATCTGTTGATTCGACAATCTGCCATACTATTCGTTCTATATATGGCTGTTGTTCACCTTTAGCACCTTTGCGCCAGTAATAAGGATTACGTCGAAAAACTACACGTTCACTGGTGTCATAGCGTTCGATTGTATACATTCCGTTGCCAATGATTTCATTAGGTGGCGTATCTACTCCCCATTTTTGTAAAAACGTCGGCTTGCCTTCTGCATCTTTTTTTTGTATCGATTCTCTCAGGGCATGGGCCGGTAAAATAGGTGCGCCAGTAGCACTCCGTAAAAATGGTGCAAATGGTTCAGGAACAGTAAATTCTACTCGGCGACTATCGACTTTTTTCACAGTAGGTAGTTGACGACTTTCACCAATCCTCATCACATCTCTTACGTCTGTGGGAATGGCTTCATTAAAATAAATCTCATTGTAAGTAAAGATGACATCATCTACTGTCAATGGTTTGCCATCAGACCATTTCAAACCATCACGTAGAGTAAAGACTATTTTTAATTTATCATCAGAAACTTCCCAAGATTCTGCTAATGCTGGTTCGACTTCCCCAGTCTCATAGTTTTCGGTAATCAAACCCTCATAAATAAAACCAAAGACATTAGGAGATTCAGAACTTAGAGCAAAATTAAAAGTCTTAGGATCACTCAGAATACTAGTGACTAATTGCGGTCTTGTTGATGCTGCACTTTTAAAATTTTCTGGGTTACAAGCAGTAACGGAAACTGCTGTAAATGCAGCCAGAATTACCAGTATCCAAAAACGTTTGATTAGACTAAATATATTACTAGTAAATCTCATAATTTTAGATGTTAGATGCTTAATTTAATTGTTTTGAGACTGTAGCCAACCAAGAAAATCTTGAGTTTTTGTAAAATATCTTACAC
>JBODRP010000227.1:0-9382 GCA_050633005.1 Trichormus sp.
AATCAATTCCGCTCTCAAGAGCGTCAGTGCAACCATGCCGAAGGTTCTCTGAATGCGATCGCTCATAATCTTGTGCGAACTTTTGAGATGGAAGCCACCCACAAAATCAATCCACAGCAATGGCTTTCTGTTGTGACTGAGAAATTTCGTATGAGTACCAATGGCGGCAAGCAATATACAGCACAAGATATAATTGATGCCGGAACTTACAACCTCTTTTTAGGCAACACAGAACATTATCGTTCAACAGAGGAAACCTTTGATTCCTCCTATAACTTATTTCATACAGCTTTTCCTGAAGGATTTCATTGGGAATTAATCGAAGTGTTATCACCTCCTCCTAATGTTGTCTTTAAGTGGAGACATTGGGGGCAATTTAAGGGGAACTTTAAAGACTTTGCTCCTACAGGTGAAACCATAGAAATAATTGGATTAAGTGTTGCTTGTGTTACCGAAGAACTGAAAATTGAATCGGTAGAACATTTCTTTGATAACAGTGCTTTTCTCAACAAATTAACCGCTTCTGGATGTCCCTTTCACTCTTGAGGAAGCGGATAAAGTAGGCATCTCGCCTCAATCCGCACAAAAACGGCATAGAGGCGAGACCTCCTGCAAATTTAAAAATAGAGGCTGAAAACTCCTGTTATGTATAGGTTTCGGCTTATTTACTTCCTGTATTTGTTTAAAAATACAGGAAGACTCATCACTTCCCTATTCTTAAACATCGCATTTAAGGATAGTTAAGGAAGTACAAAAAAAGGAAGTTGAGCGAACTGACAAGTCAGTGCTTGCGCTATCGCTATCACGAACCACCAACTTCAACTACTGCTCCCGGAACAATTGTATTTAAAACTTTACGAGCATTTGGCAACAAAGGAAGTAAATCAGCAAGTTTATTACTCTGCGCTACAAGAACAACAACTGCAACTCCCGCTTGCTGTAAGTTTTGCTGATAGCGTAAATTTTAATCTGTAGTGATCAGAATTGTGAAACCCTCTTGACTCATGAGTTGTAGCAATTCACCATTCTTTTTTCCTGATCATCCCATCTCCACAACTGTTTTGATGTCATATTCCGCAAGTTGACGCTTTAAGGGACGTGGAGCGCATTCATCAAGCAGGATTCGCATAAGCTGTCAGCATTTCCTTTGCTAATTCAAGAGCCGCGATCGCCTGTTTATGTGTGACACTAGGAAAGTGGTCTAGAAATACGTCTAATGAATCACCAGCTTCAAGGTAATCAAGCAAGGTTTTTATTGGTACACGAGTTCCCACAAAAACGGGTGTTCCCCCTAGAATATCAGGGTCACTATGAATAATAGGTGATGTTAATGGCATAACAAATTCAGTTAAATAGCTGTGAGTTCTAAATTAGAATTATATCTGTATTTTCAAGTTCAATCATGATCAAGGAAGTACAAGAAAATAGAAATTTAGCGATCGCTTCCCTGTCCGTAGGTATCGCACTTAAACCACAACTAGCGATAGCTGCGCTCTCTTCTCTTCGAGACGCTCCGCGAACGAGACCCTTCGCTAACGCCGTAGGCATCGCAGTTAATCGCAGTTAAGGGAAGTACAAGGCAAGGGGGTTAAGTATAATTGTTTTCTTAACGTTGAAGTATAAATCCAAGTTTTTCTCAATATAAATACGTAAATAGCAATATAAAAGGTTAAATAATTACAGCTTATCTTGGGTATAAAAGTATTGATTTGTTTGGATATTGGGCGAACTGACATAACACATCTAGACTGCGATCGCTTGCTTAAAGTCCACAATCGTGGTGCGTGAAGAGGAATTTATCGGCGGAGCAATTATGCGTTGTCGTGAGGTACGCACCCCACAAGATCCACTTTTAGTCAACCTGCTTGGGGCGAATTTCAAACTCAGAACGCGCACGGAAGAAGCAAACATCAAACTCAAAGAAGAAATTAGCCTGTCCCAAAATTAAAGGCACATTGGTTGCTTGTGTCCAGGCAAATGCCAGATTAATAGTTGGGAATGAACTGACTTGAGCATCAACAACGACTGCGCGAGCTTCAAATCGAGCTAAATTTCCTGCCAACATGACCGATAGTGTCTCATTCTCCCAGATAAAACCCAGTTGCGTTCCTATTTCGTAGGGCAAAACATTAACGCTTGCACCTGTGTCTAATAAGCCTTCAACGTTCAAGGAATGACCGTTATAACCGAGGGTCAAAGGTAGATAGGGCATTCTATCAACCATGCCCAGGCTACTGTCAATAATTTTGTAGGGAAATCTTTGAGCGTCAACCATTCTTTTCTTGTTGCTTTGTAGCCAGAAGATTCATCAAAGTATTGGCAGCCTCAGAGCAATTGTAAGGCGACCAGACCGGATACTCTTGATTTGCAACAAAGAAGTTTGCATCTTCTTCTTTTACCAGTTCTGTGGCCAGAAACTGCATCAGCCGAAGCTTATCAATTCTAGGCAGTGTCTGGATTTGTGACATGAGTTCAACCAATGACATTTGAGAATATCCTCGTCTGAGGGTTGGTGAAAGGATGCGATAGCTGGGCTTGCCGTAGGCATGGCCCTCTCATTTTAACCCAGCCATGCCTACGGCTATACCTGCGCTCGCTGTAAGCATCGCAGTTAATAGTAGTTAAGGAAGCACAAGAAAATGGCAATTGAGCGATCGCACTTCTCAAAGATGTTCAACAGCAAATCTAACACCTCTAGACTGCGATCGCTTGCTTAAAGTCCATAATCTTGGTGCGTTCCCAGTAATTTATCGGCGGAGTAAGCACCCTACAAGATAGGCGATCGCACTGGGTTGCTGGTGCTGTCAGGATTGGGATAACAATACAATAAACTCAGTTGCTTTGACTATTGCAATTTCTTCATACTTTCCTAGCGATAAAAGATGTTTGTCGCCAGTAACAATATGAGTTGCGTCACCAACAACAGCACATTCAACAACCATATCATCGTCTGGATCAGCATCCACAGTCTTCAATTTTTTAGATATCTCGATCAACCGAGAAAAGTTACGTACCTCTTCAACTGCTGCTTGTGCCATCTCCTGAGAAAATCTGAATTTGACGATTAACTTCTCAGCAAACTCTTCCAGAATCTCGTGACAGGTTACAGACTCAATCTGTCCGATCTTTGCCAGAGCTAAACACCGAAACGGATTACTGTTTGTAGACAACAAAGCAGAAATCAAAATGTTGGTATCAAAAACAACGGTGTATCGCACTAATCCTCATGCACTACTTCGTCAATAAAGGCTTCTCGCTCATCCTCAGTCATTGTATCCCAGTTTTGACCACGTTCTTGAGCAACAAGTCTGGCTCTATCTGCTCCATAGCGTGACAGATATTCCCACTGTCCCCACTGTTGTAGGAGTAAAAATCTAAACACTTCAATTTGTTGCTCATTGGGTAGCTGTTTGACTAACTCAATAACTTGTTCATTCGTCAGTGTCAAGTTAGGCATTTTTACTTTTGTCAGATTATAGAACTACTTCTGCTTTAAATTGTATAGAAGTATTGATTTGTTTGTTTGGAAATTGAGCGATCGCACTTCTCAAAGATGTTCAACAGCAAATCTAACACCTCTAGACTGCGATCGCTTGATTAAATTCTATAATCCTGCTGCATTCCCAGGAATTTATCGGCGGAGTAAGCACCCTACAAGATAGGCGATCGCGCATCTTGTAGTGTGATCGCACTAGTCATTTGTTATACTATTTTGCCGTAACTTTAAGAATGTTTTTTGTTCAAGACCATACAACATCTTCAATCGGATTTCGTACATTAAATCTGTCACCAATTTCTTGAATCTGGTATAGACTGTCTGATCAATCCTCTCCTCTGAAACTAAATCACCTCCATGAGCTACCGCATTGCGTAACCTTAAGAATAAATCTAAGGAGTCTTTTAAATTAGGATTTGGATGTTTGTAATCTTTCCAATGTTCTGGAAACTTTTCAAGTGCAAAACTTTTGAGCAGTTTGTTCAAAACATTGAAGCCAACATTACTTTCAGTATTAACAACTCTTGAAATAGAGCAGCTACTATTAGCATGAAAATTCTTAAGTGAGACAAAAAAATTTACCTTTTTCTTATCTTTTTCGGGATACTCCTTAAACTGTTTGAAATCGTTTTCCATATGGTGAATAACTATTTCATCACAAAAATCATAGAAATCTATCCCGCAGTTATTAATTTCATCAATATAGAGATTGAAAGATTTTTGAATAAAGCTTTCCCATACAGAATACATCATCGAGATTGATTGGGTTGAGAAAATATCTTGATGTCTTGAAGATAGAGAGTATCTTTTCGTGAAAATTGCTCTCTCAATTTCAAAAAGAACAGATACTCTCTCTTCAATAATTTCTTGCAATGCGATATCAAAATCATCCATATTTGATTGCTAAGTTTATTGAAAAATTTCATCTGCTCTTTTAAGGCGATTTCTAATCCGGCTTCTGCTATTAGAAGCAGTACCAGAATATCTCTTGAAATTCGTATCACTTTTTAATTGTCTTATTTTTGATTTTAAAAGTTCAAGGTCTTCAGCATATTTATCAATATTTTGAGCAACTCCAATTAATATACCTTCAAAATAAGCTGGAACAAATAAGTTACCCTCATTTCTGAATATCTTATTATCTCCTATTTTGTTAATTAATTCTAAAACTTTTATAATGAGAGATTCATAATTATTGTAGTCAAAATCAGCATTTTTGACGGTTTTCTCCATAAACTCATTTAAGAATTTCTCCATGTTTTCATTTACATTTTCAGCATTTTGATAAAAGGCGAAAAACCTAAGAACTAGTTCTTGATCATATAATTCATTAAGTTTGCCACGACTTAATTGAGTAAGTGCTTTGAAAACCTCGTTTTGACTAATTTTTAGCAAAAGCTCATTAAGTCTAGGATCTACTCCTCGATAAATTGCATTTCTTATTTCCTGTGGAGTTAATTTTGAACCTCCAGAGTTGAGTCGTTTAAACAATTCATACTTCATGGAAGTACTGCTTTCCCCTCTCAAAATTTCGACTCTACAAACAGCCCTTTTTAGATTTATTTTTAGATTAGTGGGAAGAGTATCAACATTAAAACCTCGTAAGCTGTTAACTAATCCTCCTTCTTGCAAAGTCCATTTATTTATAGTTTTTTCCTCTTCAGTTACTTCCCCGTTTTCCTCTTCGATTTCTTCTCCTTCTTCGACTGATGAGTTAACATCCTCTTCTTGATGATTGATTTCCCATCCATCACCTTTTAACTCACCAAAGAAACTTATAAAAGTAGAAACACGTTGCAATCCATCAACTAACTCCCATACACCGTTTTTATCCTCAGCTACAAATATTGGAGGAATTGGAATTGAGAGTAGAATGGATTCTATAAGTGCAGTTTTCTGTGTTTCTGACCATCGAAACAACCTTTGATACTCTGGTCTAATTATTAATTCATCATTTTTGTATAGGTTGATCAACTCTCCAAAAGAAATGTCGAGCCTATCTGATGAAAGTCTTCTTCTCTCATCTGAAACGGCTTGTTCGAGCAAGGCTATTTTTTCTGTAAGGTTTTCCATGTTACTCAGGCTAAGTATTATTTTCCAAGTATAACTAGCGGGCAATGAAATGAATGCTCAACTACCTTTCACACTTCTTTTTTATGTCACTACTATGTTAGTATACATAACCTTACGTATACATGGAACTACTCTTCATTGGAGGATTATATAGAATTTTTCCGTATAAAATCCATATGTTAGTGTATTAAACGGAATTTTCTAGGAAAATCCCAATAAAACAATACTCCAGAAAGCTAGTATAGCAATCCTAAATGATATGTGAGAGTTCAATAAGCCTTAAATGCCTATAAGATAACGATTTTTATCCCAGTATTTTCTCACGTTTGGATTAGGATTGCTATAGTGCAGGTGCAGGAGGTTATCAGAATTTCAACTTTTCCACCTCTAACTTTAACCTTTCATTCTCCATCCGTAACGCCAATATTTCATTCTTCTGCAACTCAATTAATGACTTTTGACTAATTACCTCACCAAAGGCTTTTTTCCTATTTTCAATCCCAAACCATCTTTGATAGGTTTTTGTATGTTCATCAACAGTATGACCTAAATTGTCTGCTGCGGCTTTAATCGGTATTCCTTGAAGATGCGCTCGAATTGCACAAGCGTGACGTAAATCGTAGGGTTGAAACTCAATTCCCACTTTTCTAAACCATCTGGATATATCTCTTCGCATCCAATTAATATTTTGCACAGATGCGATTTTTGCAATTTTTTGTTCTAAAATCTTTAATGGTTTGGGATTTTTTAAATCAAATAATTCTATCCATTCAGGAACAAAAGGAATAACTTCTCTATATCCAGTTTTGGTATTTTTATTCACTTTCCAAGTATGGTCTATATTTTGTGTAGACATCCACCAATTAATATCCGGTTCTACAAATAATTCCCTTGGTCTTAACCCATAAGTCGCTAACATTCCATATACCCAACGCCACATTTCCCAAGTGTCTATTTCATCACTAATATTTGTGTTTTTGCGTTTGAGGGCGAATTTCTTAAATAATTCAAAAGCAGATATTATTTTTTCATCATCAGGTATTTCTCGATAAGCAGGTGTGACATGATCACGTTTAACATCGAGTTTAAATCCTAAGTTGAAGGTTTTAATCAAAACAGAAGTTACGGCAATCAGTTCATTTTTTTTATTCCCCTGAACTGAATTAATAATTTCCTCAAAATTTTCTTTTGTGGCTAAATGGTTGAGAGGGAAGTTTCTTTTGATAACAGATATATAGTTAGCAAAAGTATTTTGACTAGTGATAGTTTTCTGACGGCTCTGATAATATTTTTCTTCAAATATATCTAATAATTCCCCAATACTTTTGATATCTTGCTTCTCTCTAGACTTAATTCCTAAATACTTCTCATTCCACTGGAAAGTATGACGAGCAATTAATTTACCCAACTCGTAACTTTCTTCAATTGCTGTTTTCAGTCCTTCTAAATTTGCTGGTATCCCTAGAGACAAATCGTACTGTTTTTTTGGCTTACCTACACTGCTATCCCCTGGTTTTAATGGTAGCGTAGCTCTTAATTGGAGAGAATTGCCAGTTTGTTTAATACTAACTCTTATTCTCTCCCTTTTTAAATTAGTATTAGCTTCGACTAACTTTTGTTCAAAAACTGCTTGATACTGTAATTCCATTGCTTTTATTTTCGCCATTGTTCCTCTATAGCTGCCATCTGTGGTGTTCTGCGGCTCAAAATCGGCAAATATATCGGCGAATAAGTCGGTTAAGTCTGCATTTACATATTCATGTGTAGATGTGGAATATGTCTCCTCGCAATTACCCTGATTTTGTCCGCTCATTCCCTAAATATTCCCTTATTTATAAACTGAAATGGTGAAAATAAAATGTTCTTACTGAGCAAAATTACTTGACGCAATAAGTTACTCAGTAACATTTTCACCATATCACTAGTTGCCATAGCAGTTATATGGTGCCTGGTGGTGTGATGTGCGCCCCCACCTTAACCGATATCACTCGCGCTTGGGCTATTCTGGAATATTTCCGTACCAATTGGTTAGAACCAGTGTGGTTGGGTTGTTCTTTGGAACGCTACGAAGAAATCCAAACTTATGATGACTTCATGGCTTGGTTAGATGAAGACATCAAACACCGTGAGTCAGACTTGGGTTTCTATTGGCGCATGGGTTTAGATATCGGTTTAGATAGATACGGTGCAGGTGTGGGTAAATATGTTTCTTGGGGATATTTACCTCACGAAGATAGATATCAAAAGCCGACTATCGAAGGACGCAACGCTGCGGTGATTATGAAAAGTGGTGTGTACAATAGCTTCAGCGACACTCACACTTTGATGGATCATACCTTTGCCCGTGAGAATACTACCCACTCTTGGTATGATGAAGGCAATGACAATGTTCACCCCTTTGACCGTACTACTAAACCCACTCAGAAAAATCATAAAGACTTCAATAATGCCTACTCTTGGGCAACTGCGGTACTACATAAAGACTTTGGCCGTTTGGAAGTTGGCCCCTTAGCACGTCAGTTAGTCGCAGGTGGTCAACATGGAGAATCTTGGCAGCACTATGATGGGTTTATCCTAGATGTCTTCAAAAAAATGGGTGGTGCTAGTATTCATGTGCGTCAGCTTGCACGAGTTCACGAAATTGTCAAGTTATACCGGCAAGCAGAACGATGTTTGCGTGAGTTCGTTTTAAAAGATCCCTGGTATATTAAACCCAAGGAAAAAGACGGGCGTGGTTGGGGTGCTACGGAAGCGTCACGGGGTTCTCTGTGTCACTGGATAGATATTGAAGAGGGCAAGATTAAGAATTATCAGGTGATTGCTGCAACTACTTGGAATGTCGGCCCCCGCGACAAAGACGGAAGATACGGGCCGATTGAGAAAGCTTTAATTGGAACACCGATTGAAGATCCTACTGATCCGGTGGAAGTGGGACACGTGGCGCGATCGTTTGATTCTTGTCTGGTGTGTACTGTTCACGCCCATGATGCGAAGACGGGTGAGGAGTTGGCGCGTTTTCGGACGGCTTAGGTTAGTTATCAGTTATCAGTAATTGATGAAACTGATAACTGATAATTAATTTTTATTAATAAGCATAGATACGTATTGTATGGTGTTCCAGAACTTATCATTAAATTATGTACTTGCGTTCCTTTTAATAGTTAAGATTTTTCTCTAGTTCAAGCACAACTAAAATAACGTCAGTTTGGGTTAAGACGATTTCGCTGCAAGTTATATGAAAGAATAGGAGTTTTAAGCAAGGATAGAATCATAGTTTGAGCTTATCCCGAACTCAGGTTAAAATAATTCCTTAAATCGCTTAGGAATCCATAGGTTGTTATAAAGATTTCCATAACTACTAATCCATTCTATAATTGCGTCTCTATCCCTTATACTTAACTCAGTTGTTTGTTGCTGTATGTCCACTGCAGTAGGGCCTATACTGCCTGCTGAAGTAACTAACATTGCACAATTGAATCCAGTGCCTTGAATTTTTTCAAAATAGAATTGCCCTAAAAGAGCTCTTGCTTCAACAGGGCCTAGAACAGAATTTCCTTTTCTGCGTTTACATTCAACCATCATCAAATATTGTTGACTATTTTCGTAAAATGCAGCAATTATATCTCTTCCTTTATCTCCTGATTTTGAAGTTAGAAAAATATCAAAACCTTGACTTCTTAAAAGTTCTGCTATCATCTCCTCAAATTTGTAAGGATCTATAGAATCTAATATTGCACTTTTAACTTCTATATTTTGATTGATTTCTTCTCTAATTTTCTTGGTGCTGTTATGAACTTCTAGAGTATAAGCTCT
>JBODRP010000228.1:0-9343 GCA_050633005.1 Trichormus sp.
TCATCAATGGAGGTGCAGGAAATGACATCTTCGATGTGGGATTTGGCAGTGCTAAGTTAGATGGTGGTCAAGGTTTCGATACCTTAGTTCTCCAAACACTTGGTAGTGGTGTTTACAATATTGGTACACCTGGTGTTGATGGTTGGTTAGAGATTACAAATACTGCCAGTAGCAATACTTTGTTAGTTAGAAACATTGAACTAATTTCATTTGGTGCAGTGACTTTAGTTTAAAAAGAACTTCTTGCTAACTGGTTTTTGTAGATGATGTTTGTTAAGTCCTTAGTGATGTTCTCTAGATTTTCCATTTATTTCATCTGCTGGTAAATAAAACTCATAGATGATCTTGATACAGACCAATACTTAGCAAACATCATTTAATCTAGAATAGGACTGACGCACCCTACAAGATATAAGAAACTGCGATCGCGGATACATTGTGTAAGCCCCTTATCCTCTTAAATAAGAATTAGCATCTATCCGCGCCTGATTTATCTCCCCATTACTTCTAGACTAACTTTGCAACAAAAAGTAACAATAATTCCCCCACCTCTACCCTTATCACCCCAAGGTGCAGAGGTGATTTTAGGTGAGATTCTCAACCCAGAATTATTAGCGATTCCCTTAGTACCAACTCCTAGCACCATGTTTGGCCCCCGTGGTGCTTGTCTAGTATCAGAAAACGGTTCATTCTGGGTGTCAGACACCGGACATCATCGCTTATTAGGATGGCGTAATTTACCTACAAAAGATAGTCAACCGGCTGACTGGGTAATTGGACAGCCAGATTTTTATCATGAAGGACAAAATGCTAAAGGTACACCAGGAAGAAATACTTTCAGTGTACCGACGGGAATTTGTGTATGTGGCGAAGGTTTAGCAGTTGCAGATGCTTGGAATCATCGGGTTTTAATTTGGCATAAATTACCAGAAGATAGCAATGTTCCGGCAGATTTAGTATTAGGACAAGCTAATTTTACTGATAATCAACCTAACAGGGGAAGTCATCAGCCTGCGGCTTATACTATGCACTGGCCTTATGGTATTTTCTATCATCAAGGTAAGTTATTTGTAGCAGATACAGGTAATCGTAGATTATTAATTTGGCAGCAGTTACCTACAGAAAATAGTCAACCTGCTGATATAGTTCTGGGACAGCCGGATATGACATCTCGCAATGAGAATGGCGGCGGTTCTCCGACGGCGGCGAGTATGCGTTGGTGTCATGACATTGCAATGTGGCATGATAATTTAGTTGTCACCGATGCGGGTAATAATCGGGTGATGATTTGGCAAGGGATACCAACAGAAAATAATGCCCCTTGTGCGGTGGTTTTAGGACAAAAAAGTTTTGATGTTGTAGAGATGAACCAGGGAGTTTATTTTCCTAGTGCGAGTAGTTTGAGTATGCCTTATGGTGTAGCTGTGGCTGGAGAATGGTTATTAGTGGCGGATACTGCTAATTCTCGATTGCTAGGATGGAAGCAGCCAGAGTCAATATTATCATTGCAAGGTGCTGTGGCAGATGGAATTGTGGGACAAGACACCTTTCAAAGTAAAAGCGAAAATCGTAACTTTGGAATACCCACGCGCCATAGCTTAAATTGGTGTTACGGAATAAAAGTTTGTGGTAAAACGGCGGTAATCTCGGATTCTGGCAATAACCGAATTTTGCTATGGCGGATGAACTATGGCGACTGAAGAAATTAGAGTTCGCGGTACTGTACAGGGGGTAGGATTTCGCCCTACAGTTTACCGTCTGGCTAAAGCCTGCGGTTTAAGGGGAGATGTTTGTAATGACGGCGAAGGTGTGTTAATTCGGGTAGCTGGTGATGAAACAGAATTAACCCAATTCGTCACTAGATTACAGTCGGAATGTCCACCGCTAGCAAAAATCACAGAACTTGTCAGAACTCCCTATGCAGGAGAGTTGCAGTTTGATGATTTTGTCATCTCTGGGAGTGTTAGCGGTGTTTCTAAAACTCAAATCTCCCCTGATGCGGCGACTTGTCCCCAATGTCAGCAAGAAATTTTTGACCCTTTTAGCCGCTTTTATCGTTATCCTTTTACCAACTGTACCCACTGCGGCCCCCGTTTAAGTATTATTCGCGCCATCCCTTACGACAGATGCAACACTAGTATGTCTGCGTTTGTCATGTGTCCCAACTGCGAGGACGAATATCACGATGTCGAAAATCGCCGCTTTCACGCCCAACCTGTAGCCTGTCATGTATGTGGCCCTCAAGCATGGTTAGAACGGGCTGATGGTAAACCTGTGACGGCTTCGATGTTCTCGATGTTAGATGATGTGGATGCTGTTTGTACATTGCTGCAAAAGGGTGAAATTGTCGCTATTAAGGGTATAGGCGGTATTCATCTCGCTTGTGATGCGACACAAGAGGCGGCTGTACAGAAATTACGTCAACGTAAGCAGCGTTATGATAAACCCTTCGCCTTGATGGCGCGCGATATTGCAATTATTGAAGAATATTGTTTTGTTAAGGATAAGGAACGCGATTTATTAACAAGCCCCGCCGCGCCTATTGTATTGTTACAAAAAAAGGGACTAGGGACTAGGAAAGCAAATGAAAAAAAATCCCATGCCCAATGCCCAATAGCCCCTTCAGTAGCACCAGGGCAAAATACCCTAGGTTTCATGCTACCTTATACGCCTTTACATCATTTAATTTTGCGGCGGATGAATCGCCCGATTGTGTTAACTAGTGGTAATCTTTCCGATGAACCCCAATGTATAGATAATGATGAAGCTAGAGAAAAATTAAGTCACATTGCTGATTATTTTCTCTTACATAATCGAGAGATTGTGAATAGAGTAGATGATTCCGTTGTACGGGTTGTTGATAATAAATTACAAACAATTCGTCGGGCTAGAGGTTATGCACCAGCACCAATCAAATTACCACCAGGATTTGAGAATGTCCCGCCAATTTTAGCAATGGGAAGTGAATTAAAAAATACCTTTTGCTTATTACGAGAAGGGGAAGCAATTCTCTCACAACATTTAGGTGATTTAGAAAACGCGGCGGCATTGAACGCTTATCAAGATACGCTCAATTTATATTTAAACTTATTTGAACACCAACCACAAGCGATCGCAGTTGATTTACACCCCGAATATCTCTCTACAAAAATCGGTAAAGAACTCGCCACAGCTAATAATCTCCCCCTTTATCCCATCCAACATCATCACGCCCACATTGCTGCGTGTATGGCAGAAAATGGTATTCCCCTAGACACAACCCCCGTTTTAGGTATTGCCTGCGATGGTTTAGGCTATGGTGCAGATGGTAAACTGTGGGGGGGAGAATTTCTACTAGCTGATTATCGCCAATTTAAACGCCTAGCTACATTTAAACCAGTAGCAATGATTGGCGGCGAACAAGCAATTTATCAACCTTGGCGTAATACCTACGCCCATTTATTCGCTGCTAATCTTTGGGATGATTGCCAACAACAATATACTGATTTAGAAATATTACAAATTTTAAATCAAAAGCCCATAAAACTGCTGAATCAGCTTGTTGAAAAAGGTATTAACGCTCCCTTAGCCTCCTCAGTTGGCAGACTATTTGACGCTGTAGCGGCGGCTATTGGCATTTGTCCAGAAGAATGTAGCTATGAAGGACAAGCTGCGATCGCACTTGAAGCCATAGCCGATATTCACACCTTAAATAATCCTAAAGAAATAGCACCATACCCTTTTCATCTGGGCTTTTCAGATAGTATTTATTGTATAGAGTCTCGCTCCATGTGGCAATGCTTGCTTAATGATATTAAGCAAGGGGTTACTCAGTCAGTTATTGCTGCTAAATTTCATCAAAGTTTAGCTAATGTCATTGTAGAAATGGTTAACCGACTAAGTCAAGAAAACATAATTAATCAAGTTGTATTAACGGGAGGAGTATTTCAAAACACCATATTATTAAACCTAGTAAAAACCCAATTAAAAAACCTACAAATTAACGTCCTAACCCACAGCCTAGTTCCAACAAACGACGGCGGTTTATCTCTAGGACAAGCCCTAATCACAGCCGCCCTAAAAAATTCCTAAATACCCACCCGAAAAGCTCTTCTTATACTCTTTGCGTCTTTGCGCCTGTGCGTGAGAAAAATAATTATATTACACCCCTCAAAGGAACATAAAAATGTGTTTAGGAATCCCCGGACAAATAGTAGAAATCACCGACGCTAACCAAAAACTAGCCATAGTAAACGTTGGTGGAGTAAAACGCCAAGTAAACATCGCCTGCATAGTTGACGAACAACATCCCCCCGAATCATGCTTAGGAGATTGGGTATTAGTTCACGTCGGTTTCGCCATGAACAGAATCAACGAACAAGAAGCAGCCGAGACACTTAAATTATTAGAAGAAATCGCGTTAGTTCAAGCAGGAGGCAGGGGGGCAGGGGGCAGGGGGCAGGGGGAGTAAGAAAACGGAAGCCCTACCCAGTCCCCAGTCCTCTAACCCTATTCCCCATCCCCTAAAATTATGAAATACGTAGACGAATTTAGAGAACCAGAAAAAGCCGAAGCCTTACGCCGGGAAATAGAAAAACTCAGCCATCAATTAGATAAACACATTAAAATCATGGAAGTATGCGGCGGGCATACCCATTCTATTTTTAAATACGGTATAGAAGAAATCTTACCAGCGAATATTGAACTAATTCATGGGCCTGGTTGTCCAGTGTGCGTCATGCCCAAGGGTAGATTAGATGATGCGATCGCAATTGCTCAAAACCCCAACGTCATTTTAACAACCTTTGGCGACACCATGCGCGTTCCCGGCTCGAAATATAGCCTCCTACAAGCTAAAGCCCAAGGCGCAGATATTCGCATGGTTTACTCACCTTTAGATAGCCTGCAAATCGCTAAAAATAACCCCGATAAAGAGGTAGTATTTTTCGGTATCGGCTTTGAAACTACAGCACCTAGCACAGCTTTTACCATCCTCCAAGCTGCTGAAGAAAAGATTCAAAACTTTAGTATGTTTACTAATCACGTCCTCGTGATTCCCGCTTTAGAAGCCTTACTAGATAACCCCGATTTACAACTAGATGGATTTGTCGGGCCTGGTCATGTCAGTATGGTAATTGGCACTCAACCATATGAATTTATTTCCCAAAAATATCACAAACCAATAGTTGTTTCTGGTTTTGAACCTTTAGATATTCTCCAATCAATTTGGATGCTATTACAGCAACTAGTAGAAAATCGGTGTGAAGTTGAAAATCAATACAATAGATTAGTCCAAAAAGAGGGAAATCAAGTAGCACTAAAAGCCATGAATCAAGTATTTGCAGTCCGCGAAACTTTTGAATGGCGTGGCTTAAATGAAATTCCCAACTCCGGCTTAAAAATTCGCCCAGAATATGCCCAATTTGATGCTGAATTAAAATTTACCATTCCTAACCAAAAAGTAGCCGACCATAAAGCTTGCCAATGCGGCGAAATTCTTAAAGGAGTGCTAAAACCTTGGCAGTGCAAGGTATTTGGAACAGCTTGTACACCCGAAACCCCAATTGGCACTTGTATGGTGTCCTCCGAAGGTGCTTGTGCAGCATACTATAAATATGGCAGATTTTCGACTGCAATGCCACAACCCGCAGCCGTATCTCCATAACCTCCAAAAAAGCAGCGATACACTCCACACAACAACACTGCGAGGAACATTTGTATGCCATTTGTCACCGTGAAAATTGCCAGAGGACACTCCATCGAGAAAAAAAGACACTTAGTAGAAGCCATTACTAATGCGATGGTTGCAGCATTAGATACTAAGCCCGAATGGATTACAATTCACATCGATGAATTTGAGCGAGAAAACTGGGCTGTTAATGGTATTTTACACTGCGATCGCCATCGTGGTAGACATGATGAAACAGGTAGATAAAACTGACAAGTAAATAGTAGGGTGTGTTACCAATAACGTAACCCACCTTACCCTATATTAAATATCAAAAATTACGCATTATAAAAAATGGATTTATCAAAAACCAACTCAATTCCTCATCCTCTCTTACAAAAAATTACTCAAGTCCGCCGTCGCCACAATAAAGTCAAAGATACCCATATTACCCTCGCACATGGTAGCGGTGGCAAGGCCATGCGCGACTTAATTGATGATATTTTTGTTAGTAGTTTTGATAATCCCATTCTATCCCAATTAGAAGACCAAGCCAGCTTTAATTTATCCCAGCTTTTAACACAAGGAGATAGACTCGCTTTCACCACCGATTCCTATGTTGTAGATCCCCTATTTTTCCCCGGTAGCGACATTGGAGAATTAGCTATCAACGGTACAATTAATGATTTAGCAGTCAGTGGTGCTAAACCCTTATACTTAACTTGTAGCGTCATTTTAGAAGAAGGATTACCAACAGAAACCCTGCGGCGTGTTGCTAGTAGTATGAAAACTGCTGCCCAAAAAGCAGGCGTACAAATTGTCACCGGAGATACTAAAGTAGTTCACCGTGGCGCGGCTGATAAACTATTTATTAACACGGCTGGTGTTGGCATTATCCCCACAGGCGTTAATATTTCCGCCCATAATATTCAACCTGGAGATGCCATAATTATTAATGGTGAATTAGGCAATCATGGCGCAGCAATTTTAATTGCCCGTGGTGAATTAGCATTAGATACTAACATTAAAAGCGATTGTCAGCCATTACATGAATTAGTTGCTACTATCCTCAATGTTTGTCCCGAAGTTCACGCTATGCGGGACGCAACTAGAGGAGGATTAGCCACAGTTTTAAATGAATTTGCCTTGACTTCTAATGTATGTATCCGCATTCATGAAGCCTCAATTCTTGTGCGGGAAGAAGTTAAAGGAATGTGTGAGATTTTAGGATTAGACCCCTTATATTTAGCTAATGAAGGTAAATTAGTAGTAGTAGTCAAAGGTGAACAAGCCGAAACCGTTTTAGCCGCCATGCAATCTCATCCATCAGGAAAAGATGCGTGTATTATTGGTGAGGTTGTTGATTCACCTAACGGTGTAGTTTTATTAAAAACTGCCTTCGGTACAGAACGAATTATTGATATGTTAGTTGGTGATCAATTACCCAGAATTTGTTAACAAAGAGTAGATATTTTCATGCACGAACTAGGAATTACTCAGAATATCGTTGCTATTGTGAATGAATATGCCCAAGGCGCAAAAGTCAGCAGAGTTGTAGTAGAAATTGGCAAACTATCGGCAATTATGCCAGAGGCGATTAACTTTTGCTTTGATATTTGCACTCAAAGCACACTTCTCGCAGGTGCAACATTAGAAATTATTGAAATTCCTGGTTTAGCCAAATGTCGCCAATGTGGCGAAGAATTTGCCATCGACAAACCATTTGGTATATGTCAATGTGGTAGCGTTCACTTAGATATCCTGACTGGTGAAGAACTGAAAATCAAAGAAATAGAGGTGGAGGAAGTATGTGTGTAACTTGCGGTTGTTCTGATGATGCTGAAGGCAAAATTACTAACTTAGAAACAGGTGAAATGGAACACAATCACCATCATCATACCCACACTTTACCTGATGGTACAGTGATTACCCATGCCCATGATCACGAACATCATCATCACCATCACCACGACCATGAAGCCCCCCATATTCATGCTAAAATTCATGGCACAACCATATCTTTAGAACAAGAAATTTTAGGTAAAAATAATCTTATAGCTGCCCAAAATCGCGGATGGTTTAAAGGTCGTAATATTCTGGCATTAAATTTAATGAGTTCTCCTGGTGCGGGGAAGACAACGCTGTTAACTCGCACAATTAATGATTTAAAAAATCAACTACCGATAAATGTCATTGAAGGCGACCAAGAAACAATTAATGATGCACAAAAAATTAAAGAAACAGGCTGTAAAGTTATACAAATTAACACTGGTACAGGCTGTCATTTAGACGCATCAATGATTGAAAGAGGGTTAGAACAACTTAACCCGCCATTAAACTCAGTTTTGATGATTGAAAATGTGGGTAATTTAGTTTGTCCAGCTTTATTTGACTTAGGAGAACAGGCGAAAGTTGTAATTCTTTCAGTGACAGAGGGAGAAGATAAACCAATTAAATACCCGCATATGTTCCGCGCTAGTGAGATTATGATTCTCACCAAAATTGACTTATTACCCTATGTCAATTTTGACGTGCAGCGTTGTATAGAATACGCCCAACAAGTTAATCCCAATATCCAAATTTTTCAAGTTTCTGCAACTACAGGTGCAGGCTTAGACAGTTGGTATAAATGGCTAACAGAAAAAGTTTTGAACTATTCAAATTTGGTTGGTTAACGCTTAAGTAATCTAAAGCCCCTGGCTTTAGACATGGGGGTAAGGCGCAGGCGATTTCAATCGCCGTCACATTATACGGGGGTTGTTGCATTCGGTGTACTTTTGTTTTGTACTTTCAACGGGACAGTTACCGTTTCAAACTTTACAACCCTGTACGCATAATGTTTTGCTCGAAAGAGCCTCCCTTGCGGGGTAATTTTAGCTTCTCCCAAGGGGAGACGCTGCGCGAACGACAATGTTAGAGGTCGGTAACTATCCGAACGACACTGGTTTAACCCCGTTAAGCCTGTTTAATCGTTCAGTTCTAGAGCAGGGAACTAGCTACGCATTCCCTGGTAGGTCTTGAACTCTTTTCTCTAACGTAGTTCAGTTAAGAACTTAGTCTGGTCAGATTAGGGCTTTTTCAAGCCCCCGGCTTTAGCCGTGGGGTTTCTGACAGTAATCAATGGAGTGTGGCGTATAGTTAAATTTTATGATGATGTGCTGGCCATTGGAACAATTAATTAACTGCTCATTGACTCAGAAGCATTTGTTGATTTCTTGTACTTTCTACGGAGTATTACCCCAAATCCAGCACCCATAGCGATTCCCGCCATAGTTATTGGTTCAGGAACACGCTGAACAGTAACACTGCTGATGAAAAAGTCATCCTCCGCCTGAGAAGCCCTAAATCCAAAATTGTTACCAATTTGAGAGGCTACAGGAATATTAAAAGTGCCGGTGCCGGTATCAGATGCATTGCCACCAGGAACATCCTGAGTAGAAACTACAGTGCCATTTCTGATGAAAGTAAAATCGTCATTCAGATTTAACAGTCCTACATTAGTTCCAACACGAGCAAAACTAACTGACAAAAGTCTTACAGCTTGGTTAAAAGACAACGTCACGGTGTCAAATCCACCCAATCCATCAATTTGATCAGTAGTCTCACCAACGTCAAGTGAAACAGGTACACCGCCAAGATTTCTTGTTGTGCGAGTAGCTGTTCTTATTCCTAAACCGTTGGATGTACGAACAGGAG
>JBODRP010000229.1:0-9306 GCA_050633005.1 Trichormus sp.
TTTTTTTGTTTATAGTTGTATCGATTAAGTTTTAAAAGTTTTAAGAGGTTTAATTAGCAGCGATCGCGGTACTCGGCGCGGTCGCTATTTTTTTGTGAGTAAAATTAGACAACAGTAATTTCCTGATAAGAGCGATCGCGTTTTGTTGATTTACGCCATCGCATTTTTATCGGGCATTGGGCATTGGGCATTGGGCATAGGGGGCAGGGGGACAGGGGGCAGGGGTGTAGGGGGACAGTAGTACAGCTTATCTATACACCTCCGATGATTAACTAGCTAGCTCAGTTTATTACGCCAGGAGTGGATCAATTGCTCAATCTCTGTTGGCGATTTCCCAGCCGCGATCGCACTTCAGGAGCATGAGGAATTGCGATCGCTTTCAGAGTCGGAACGTCTACCAAGTAAAAATTAGCACACAGTTATGAAAATCGAAACCATCACATACAAACGGATTAAAAACCTTGGTAATTTTCAATCAGAGACATTTGAAGCAACTGCGAGACTTGAAGAAGAAGACCACCCGGAAACAGCTGCTGAGAATTTCAAGTTGTTTGTCACTTTCCAACTTTACCCACCTGAACCGGCGACTACAGACATTCCAGCCGGGGCAGATAATAACCCATTCTAAATTTTGAAGCGATGGCTTACGCCAACGCTGGAAGCGAACGCGTCTGGTGTTAGGAGTGCGATCGCTATCGATTCAACTACAGTCAGTTTCAGTAGACCGAAAATCGTTCCCTAGCCTTACGTTACGCTGTTGACCCTTTATGACCATAAAGGGTCTTAGAATATAAAAGAGTTTCAGTTACCCTGAACACAGTGAGCCTTAATGTCTAATCGCCAAAACCTATATATCTCATGGATTTTGCTAATCTTGCATCCCAATTAAATGCGGGAACGATTGTACCAGAGGGAATTGTCATTGTTACCCTCATGGGGGTTTTGCTCGTTGATTTGATTTTAGGGCGGACATCTTCACGCTGGATTGGATATCTAGCGATCGCAGGTTTACTAGCTGCGACTGTCGCCCTAGTTTTTCAATGGGATGCTACCAATCCCATCTCCTTTAGCGGTGGTTTTAATGGCGATGACCTCAGTATCGTCTTTCGCGGTATCGTTGCGTTGTCTGCCACCGTGACTATACTGATGTCAATTCGCTACGTTGAGCAGAGTGGCACTGCTTTAGCAGAATTTATCGCCATTTTATTGACAGCAACCCTAGGTGGGATGTTTGTCTCTGGGGCTAGTGAGTTGGTGATGATTTTCATCTCCCTAGAAACCCTGAGTATCTCCTCTTATTTACTGACAGGTTATACCAAGCGTGACCCCCGTTCTAACGAAGCGGCTCTGAAATACTTATTAATTGGAGCTTCCAGCACCGCAGTATTTTTGTACGGTGTATCATTACTGTACGGTCTGTCTGGTGGACAAACAGAACTGAGTGCGATCGCTAATGGTATAGCTCAAGCTAATGCCGGTCAATCTTTGGGTTTGGTGATTGCCCTAGTATTTGTAATTGCAGGTATTGGTTTTAAAATCTCTGCTGCACCCTTCCACCAATGGACACCAGACGTTTATGAAGGCGCACCTACCCCAGTTATCGCCTTTTTGTCTGTGGGTTCTAAAGCAGCCGGATTTGCCCTGGCTATCCGCTTACTCACCGTAGTTTTTCCCCTCGTCGCCGAGGAGTGGAAATTTGTCTTCACCGCCCTAGCCGTCCTCAGTATGATTTTGGGGAACGTCGTCGCCCTTGCCCAAACCAGCATGAAACGGATGTTGGCTTATTCATCCATCGCCCAAGCCGGGTTTGTGATGATTGGCTTAATTGCTGGAACTGATGCCGGTTACGCCAGCATGATTTTTTACTTGCTGGTATATCTATTCATGAACCTGTGTGGTTTTACCTGTGTGATTCTCTTCTCCCTCCGCACAGGAACAGATCAAATCGCCGAATACTCAGGTTTATACCAAAAAGACCCCCTACTCACCTTGGGTTTAAGTCTCTCTCTCCTGTCTTTAGGTGGTATTCCGCCCCTAGCTGGATTCTTCGGGAAAATTTACCTGTTCTGGGCTGGTTGGCAAGCCGGTCTTTATTGGTTAGTTCTCTTGGGTTTAGTAACCAGCGTTGTTTCCATCTACTACTACATTCGTGTAGTTAAAATGATGGTAGTCAAAGAACCCCAAGAAATGTCCGACGTAGTGAAGAATTATCCCCCAGTACGTTGGAATATACCTGGACTTAGACCTTTGCAAGTCGGGTTGATAGTAACTCTCATTGCTACTTCCCTTGCCGGCATTTTGTCTAATCCTCTGTTTACTTTAGCAAACAATTCTGTAACTCATACTGCTATTTTGCAAACAGCAGCAGTTGTGAGTAATCCAATTCAAGTGAGTGCTATTCCTCCTGAAAAATCAGAAGGTTTGTAGACTCAAAATTTCTCAACAACTAATGGCTAATAGTGCAAATGCTATTAGCCATTTTTGTTTGTAGTGAGAACTTTAGTTCTCTTTTATCTATAGATGCAATGCGTTACCAGTACTTTTTAAATTAGGGACTTATAGATAAAAAAATATCCAAAATTTAGGGTGCGTCAGTGGGAATAAATTCTGGTTATAGTTAGGTTTTCTCAAACTGACGCACCCTACCAACTTCACCCAACCCTGTTCCCTTTAAAAACTAATAGGCAAAGTAATAATAAATTCTGAACCCTCTCCTAATGTGGATTCAACTTCTATTGAACCGCTATGTTTTTGGACAATAATTTGATGAGCAATTGATAATCCTAAACCCGTGCCTTTGCCTACAGGTTTAGTAGTAAATGAATGTTCAAAAATTTTAGACTTCACTTCTTTAGGCATACCTAAAGCATTATCTTTAATACTAATTAATACAGAATCACTATAATAATTAAATAATGTTTTAATAATAATTATATTGGGTTTCTCTTCAATTGTGTCAAAACTTAGCCCATGATTAGACTCTTCTAAGGCATCAATTGCATTAGCTAAAATGTTCATGAATACCTGATTAATTTGCCCAGGGTAACAATCTATTAAAGGAATATCTCCATAATTTTTAATTACCTGAATTTCTGGACGATTTTGATTAGCTTTTAAACGATGCTTCAAAATTAAAAGAGTACTATTAATACCGTCATGAATATTAAAAGGTAATTTCGATTCTGTATCAGAACGGGTAAAAGTCCGCAAACTAGCACTAAGATTACTAATGCGATCAGTACCTTCTTTCATTGACATAATCAGTTTGGGTAAATCCTCACGCACATACTCCAAATCCATAACTTTAATTTGGTTTTTAATTTCTTTAAGTGGCTCAGGATAACACTTTTGATAGAGTTCAATCAAATATAATAAATTATTAATATATTCAATAGCTGGGTTAATATTCCCCATAATAAAACCGATAGGATTATTGATTTCATGAGCTACATCTGCCACTAATCCACCCAAAAGAGACATTTTATCCTGCATTGTCTGAAGGTTTATTAATGTCTGCTCTAATTCTAAAGTTCTTTGTTTTAACTGGATTTGTGATGCTTGCAGTTCATCAATGACTTTTTTAAGTAATGATTCCTTTTTGCGATTTGTTTCCTCTAACTGCATTCGGTCTATTGCAGCACGCTCTAACTTTTTCTGTAGTATTCTATTGGCTTTTTCAAGCCTTTGTATTTCCTGTTCACAATTCATAATTTCTGGGATTATCTAGCGAGTTCCTAAAATTAAAGTCACAAACGTTTCATTATGAAATTGTGTTTTACCAGTAGATTTTATCGGCGCGATTTCGCCATTAGAATAAAAACCACAAGCAGGTAAAAATTGATTTACATAATTTTTGGTATTCAGATACTCTTGTTGAGTTTCCATACCTAATATTTGCCGCCTAGCGACACAGGAAAAAAATAATACGCCGGCTGGTTCTGTCCCTGGATAACTATGAATAGCATTCATAAATGATGCGTGAGAAGCTGCCAAAATATCTTGATGTCCAGCTTCAGCAATTTGAATTGTTGCTTGCTCAGGAATATCTGCAAAAAACGTAATGCTCCCCGTTGTTTCATCATAGGCGATGGGCGCTCTCAGATAAAAACTGACTCCGTCTTCATCTAAAATTGCTAGGGGATATTCCATTGAAGGTGGTAGTGTATCTAAATAATGCCGATAGAAATCTAAAGCAGGTTTACCATCAATTTCATAGACTATATTTTTCTCGGCTTTGGTGACTTGGCTAGTTTTACCAATGGGAAACCAACCACTAGCTACACCATGGGAAAATAAAATATTACCGGAGAATAATAAAATGGGAACAGAATCGCTGACAACTTGTGTCTGAAAGAATTGATAGGTATTTTCATATTTTGATTGGTCAGCTGCTAAACCACCAAATATAGGAAAATTTGTTCCCAAAGCTAATTTTAAACCATCTAATATCGATACACCACTAGTAGTTAAGCTTTCTGGATGGGTTAAACATAGTTGAGGTACTTTAGTAGTTTTCGCTTTTGCTTGTTCTAC
The DNA here is from genome assembly GCA_050633005.1 of Trichormus sp. Taxonomy (GTDB): domain Bacteria; phylum Cyanobacteriota; class Cyanobacteriia; order Cyanobacteriales; family Nostocaceae; genus Trichormus. The sequence continues at coordinate 4,534 of JBODRP010000229.1, forward strand.
AGCTTGTTTAGCCGCCGCAATGGGATCAACAGAAACTTTCAGCCCCACACCTGCAAAAATTTCTATTTCATCTGAGCAAAATAACATTAAAGTAATTGAGTCTTGCTGAAACTCTAAAACTGAAGAAATTTCTCCATCAGTAGTTCCACCAATTACATCAATTCCTGGAAAAGCTTGATAAATGGCTTGTAAGATTAGATTATGGTCAAAGTCAATAGCACTAAATAAAATACCAGCTTGAGGAGTATCTTCATTCAAGGAAGTATTACATTGCTGAATCACTTCCTCAACTGCTGCTAAGGAGTCGGGATCATTGCTATGGCCAACTACTATCTTAAACATCAATTTAACTCTAGGGTGACTTAAGGTCTATAGCCATATAATTCCCAAATTTTGCTCATAAATTTACTGTTGAGCAAAGAGAAGAATTGATATTACAAAAATTTTTTACTGATCAGACAGCTATGTACTCGGAATAGTAATTATAAACTCTGATCCCCCCCCAATAACAGAACTAACATCTAAAGTTCCGTAATGTTTTTGGACAACAATTTGCTGGGCAATTGATAATCCTAAACCTGTACCTTTACCTACATTTTTAGTAGTAAATAAGTGGTCAAATATTCTTTGCTGAATTTCATCAGACATACCTACTCCATTATCTTTAATTTTAATTATTACCTGATTTTTATTGGTGTTCAGGATGGTTTGAATAATGATCTGATGAGACTGTTTTTGAAGCTCATCTATGCTGAGTCCAATATTTGCTTCTTCTATAGCATCAATGGCATTAGCTAATAGATTCATAAATACCTGATTTAATTGTCCAGGAAAGCATTCTATCAAAGGTAAGTCACCATAATTTTTAATCACTTCAATAGGAGGACAATTTTCTGAACCTTTGAGACGATGCTTGAGAATTAGCAGTGTACTATCAATACCTTCATGAATATTACACTTAACTTTATTTTCTGTATCAGCTCTAGAAAAAATTCTCAGTCCACTGCTAATTTCTCGAATGCGCTGAATGCCTTCTTTCATGGCAGAAATTAAGTTGGGTAAGTCATAACGTATATATTCTAAGTCTATAGCTGTGATTTCTTCTTGAATTTCTGTTGCAGGTTCAGGATAATGATGTTGATAAAGGTCAAGAACGTTAATCATATTTTGAAAATATGCAAGAGTATGACCTAAATTGCCATAAATACAACTAACAGGATTATTAATTTCATGGGCTATACCTGTAACTAACTGTCCTAGCACAGACATTTTTTCTTGTTTGACGAGTTGAACTTGAAATTCTTGTAATTCTCGTAATGCGTTATCGAGTTTAGCAGTACGCTCTGCTACCATTTTCTCTAAATTTTTATTCAGACTCCTCAGTTGTAAATGTGTTTTAATCCGAGCTAATACTTCTTCTTTTTGAAAGGGTTTGGTGATGTAATCAACAGCCCCCAAAGTTAAACCATTAACTTTACTATCTGTATCTGTAATACCCGTCATGAAAATGACTGGAATATCATGGGTAAGCGGATTGGATTTTAAATTTTTACAGGTTTCAAAGCCATCCATTCTAGGCATCATGACATCTAATAAAATTAAATCTGGTAATTGAGATTTGATCTTCTCGATTGCCTGTTCTCCATTAATAGCTGTTATAACATTAAAACCACTGGCAATTAACTCTGTTGAGATAATTTCTAAATTTGTGATCGTATCATCTACAACTAAAATTAAATTATTTTCTATTGATATATTAACCATTTTCATCTATAGTTAGGTGTATAGTTATTAGTAAGGTATTTCCAACTAACAAAATATCCAATTTGTCGGCTCAGTGGTGAGTGACGAAGACGCCGCTAGAGATAAATATTTCCTCCTCTCTGGTGAACTCTTTTGACAACGTTTCCGTGTACATAGTTCACCACTGCTATTTTGCAGCTATGAACTGTCTCAATAGCCAGAGCCTACAAACATATAATTCCCATAAAATTGACTAGAACAACAGCCTGCTAAAAATTGGCAATTATCTAGGGTAGATTGCTGAGTGTCTGTTGAATAGGAATGGTAATTAAAAATTGCGCTCCCTTGCCATGAGATGATTTTACTTCTAAAGTACCCTGATGATTTTCTACTATAATTTCATGAGCGATCGCCAGTCCGAACCCTGTACCTTTGCCTAGGGGTTTAGTAGTAAAAAACTGATCAAACATCCTCTGTTGTATTTCTTCAGAAATTCCTATACCATTGTCAGTAATTGTAATGAATACAGACTTTTGATCCTCTGTCAGTGCTGTAAAAATTTCAATTGTCGGTAGTTCAGATATTTCACTATCTAATGATTCTTCTATAGCATCAATAGCATTCACAAGGAGATTCATGAATACTTGGTTGAGTTGACCTGGATAGCACTCTACTAAAGGTAATTTACCATAATTTTTAACTATATTTATTTCTGGACGGTTTGATATACCTTTGAGTCGATGATTTAAAATAATTAGTGTGCTGTCAATGCCTTCATGAATGTTAAATAATTGAAATTCTGTATGATCTAAGCGTGATAATAAACGCAGCGATCGCACAATTTTTTCAACTCTTTCAGTCCCCATTCTCATGGAGGATAATAGCTGAGGTAAGTCTTGTTTAATAAACTCAATATCAATTCGCTCGGCAAAATTCTGAATTTCTGGATCTAAATCTTGAGTATGTTTTTCGTACAGAATTAATAATTTTAATAAATCTGCAATATAATGTTGAGCATGAATTAAATTACCAGAAATAAAATTCACAGGATTATTAATTTCATGGGCAATTCCTGAGATCAATTGACCCAATGCAGACATTTTTTCTTCCTGCGCCAACTTGAGTTGTGTACGCCGCAATTCTAAATGAACATTAATTCTAGCTAATACTTCCTCATATTCAATAGGTTTAGTAATATAGTCTACTGCTCCTATTTTTAGTCCCTTGACTTTATCAACTAAATCAGAACGAGCCGTCATAAAAATCACTGGAATATTTTTAGTCTTTGGATTTTCTTTAAGTTGACGGCAAGTTTCAAAACCATCCATATCTGGCATAATCACATCTAATAGAATCAAATGTGGTAATGTTTCTTCTGCTTTTTTTAAAGCACTTTTACCGTTTTTAGCTACAGAAACTTTAAACCCTGCCTGATTGAGAATTACAAACAAAATCTTGATATTTGCGGGAATATCATCTACAATTAAAATTGAGTTATTATTGTAATTACTCATTTATTAATCCTGTAAAGTATTTTATATTCATCTGCGTCTATTTTGGCTTAAATTACTTTCTGGAGAATATTTGACAATCTAAATAAGGTAAAATCATTTCTACAATAACCTCATCATCAAAGTTTTCCATTAATTGCCAAACTCGCCTACAAAATTCCTGGTACTTTTCCTCTAAATTCTGAATGCGGCTAATTTCTTCTTGAATACCAACAGTATAACGAGCTTTAGCCGCTTGATATAAATGTATCAATTCCCCTGGAGGGGGAAATACTATCTCCTGCTGATCTTTATCAGGTGTGGGATATGGCATCATATTTGCTTGCTGTAGGGATAAATCTGATATTATCCCAATATTTGCTGTTGGTAAATCTAAATCAAACCAAAATTGACTGCCTTGACCATAAATACTTTTAACCTGAATTTCACTACCCATCATTTGCACAATTTGGTGACTAATTGCTAACCCTAAACCTGTGCCTGCTGATTTTTGTGAATTGCTTCCCACCTGTTCAAAAGGTAAAAATATTGTTGCTATTTCTGCATTTGTCATACCAATACCTGTATCTACAATTTGAAATCTAATTGTAGTTACTTGTAAATCCTTGCTATTTCTAGAATAATTAACTACTTCTACAGTCAAAGTCACTATTCCATCTTGGGTAAACTTAATAGCATTACCTACAAGATTAATTAAAACTTGCTGTAGTCGTTTTTTATCTGCATAAACAGTAGTTGGTAAATTAGAATCTACTTGGCAAATAAAACCTATATGTTTTTCCTCTGCCTTAACGCGACAGATATCAGCAACGACTAATAATAATTTTTGAATATCAAAGGCTTCAATATAAAGTTCCAGTTTATTAGATTCAATTTTAGCAATATCTAAAATATCATTAATTAAATTCAAAAGATGAGAACCACAATTGTAAATAATGTTAACCCCCTCCATTTGTTCAGCACTAGTTGCTGGATCAAATTGCAGAATTTGTGCATAGCCAAGAATGCCATTTAAGGGGGTACGAAGTTCATGACTGATTTTAGCTAAAAATTCGCTTTTAGCATGGTTAGACGCATCAGCCAATTCTTTAGCAACTGTCAGTTCTGCCGTTCTTTGTGCTACTCGTTGCTCTAATTCTTGATTAGTCGTTTCTAAAATTGTCAAAACCTGACTTAGTTGACAAGCGATTTGGTTAAAAGATTCGGACAAAATACTCAGTTCATTAACAATAGAAATATCCACTATTTGCTCAAGGTTACTAGATGGGATAGCCTGGGAACTACTGTAGGCGATCGCACTACTAGCATGAGTTAATTTTAAAATAGGATTGGCTATCCAACGAGCCGTGTATACACCTATAGCAGTAGCTAGAATTAACGCCCCTAGAGACAACAATAGAGTGACACGAGTATTGGCATCAATTGCTGCCATTAACTCACTTTCAGGCATAACTACCACCACCAACCAATCTAAACCTAATTGATTATGCCAAGGTGTAACTTGCACAAAATACTTTTT
>JBODRP010000230.1:0-9145 GCA_050633005.1 Trichormus sp.
GTTAATATATAATCGTTTTCATTATCATCAACCAACAAAACTCTAATGGGATTTTTGTTCATTGCTGCCTCCCATTTTTTTTAGTGGCAGTTTTGCGACTGCAACCCTGTATTTTGTTGCTAACTTCTTCATCACCTCAACAGGATCTGAAAGGGTTTGATTTAATTGTGGAGGAATCGGGATTCCAATTTTAACTATGATATATATATTCCTTAAGCTTTGATCGGGTCAGGACGATAACAGTAACTTATCGTGAATATTTAATTATACAATACTATATATCAATATTTATTAATATTTATAATTTATCAGTGATCAGTTACTACTCGCTTAATCATTTCAACCTACCCCCTACCCCCTGCCCCCTGCCCCCTGCCTCTTCCCTAATAACCAATTAACTCTACTGCATCCTTACTATCCCAATCTTGCAAATAAACTTTCACAATTTCTTCTTTGGCGGTGGGTAACTGTTTACCTACAAAATCAGGATGAATTGGTACTTCTCGATGGCCTCTGTCAACTAATACAGCTAAACGAATGACTTCTGGTCTACCATATTCATTGACGGCATTTAAGGCGGCGCGAATTGTCCGCCCTTTAAAAATCACATCATCTACTAATACAACCGTCTTACCTGTTAAATCAAAAGAGATGTTAGTTTTTGCTGGAGTTCGCAAACCAATTTGGTCGAGATCATCCCGATAGAAGGTAATATCTAATGCTCCCACAGCTACATTAATACCTTCCATTGCTTCAATTTGACGTGCTAATAGTTCCGCTAAAGGTACTCCACGAGTATAAATACCAATTAGTACCAATTGGGATAAATCACGGGTTCTTTCAATAATTTCGGAAGCCAAACGATTTACAGTCCGGCGTAAGTCTTCGGAGGAAAGGATTTCAACGACTTTAGTGGGTGTGGGCATGATAGGGATTTAGGGGAAGTGGAGGAGACAAGGGGGGCAAGGGGTGCAGGGGGCAGGGGTGCAGGGGAAGGGAGACAAGGGGGACAAGGGAAGGGAGATAAGGTTAATCAACAGTAAAGAGAACTAATAACTAGTGTATGAGTATGGCGATCGCAATTCCCAACCATAGTAAAAAACAATATCTTGTTAGTTTTAAGGCCTGATTAATGTGAGTGGGTTTGATGGGATAAATGGGATCTCCTAACAGTGGTTTCGGTTTGGGAACTCCCCGATACCAATTTGTACCTCCCATTTGTACACCTAAAATGGCTGCATAAACACACTCACTCCAACCAGAGTTGGGACTAGGATCAGCAACTGCATCCCGGCGACAAATTCGCCAGACATCCACAGGTTTTTTTGATAATAAGCCTAAAGTTAGCACCATGAGGCGACAAGGCAACCAAGTTAAGCCATCTTCTAACCGCGCACTACACCATCCTATATATGTATAAGGTAGTTCTCGATAACCTACCATTGAATCAAGGGTACTACTAGCTTTATATGCTAATGCTAAAGGTACTGCCCCCACCCCAGGAATGCAAGCACCAAGAATGGCATAAAAAAGTGGCGCGAGAACTCCATCGGTAGCATTTTCTGTGACTGTTTCTAAAATAGCCCGTAAAATTTCTGATTCTGAGAGGTTTTCGGTATCTCTACCGACATATTTACTTAAAGTTTGCCGAGCTAAGGGTAAATCTCCGGCTGTTAATGGTTTTAGAACATCAACGGCGGCATTTTGCAAACTTGTCAACGCAAAACAGCTAGCTACAAGAATACCTTCAATGGCGATCGCTAATAGTGGATGTAACCATCTGGCTAGGTGAACTATTAACCAACCTACACCACCACTACCAATAATTAACACCAAAGCTAGTATAATTCCAGCTATCCTTTGTGTAAGAGGTTGGCTAGTAACTTGCAGCAAAAATTTACTCAAGCGAGAAATTACCCATCCCATCACTTGCACAGGATGAGGCCAACCCCAAGGATCGCCTATTAAATAATCTAAAATTGCCGCAATTAGGAGAACAATAGCTGATAACACTTTTGTAGGGAGACAAGGGAGACAAGGGAGACAAGGTAGACAAGGTAGACAAGGTAGACAAGGTAGACAAGGTAGTTACATCAGCCAACATAAATATCGAAAACTTAATATAGATGCTGGTGTTGGGTTTCCTCGCGTCAACCCAATCTACAATTTTTTTGCAACATTTTAGGCTTGTCAGTCCACTACGCTAGCAATTTCAATAATAACTAAACTACAAAACTCGCTTCTTCTCCTAGAGATGCTTGCCAACTGCGAGCATCATAATATAAATCTGCCAGAGTGATGCTGTACAAAGCCTCTTTGAGTTTTTGATTAAGTCTTTGCCACAGGCTAAATGTTACCCAATCTTCTGTTTGGGTGGGGGTGGGGGTATGATGGGGTACATTAGTAATGGTTTCACCCACTGCTTCTAAAATTTGTCCTATAGAAATCTGGACTGGTTTCTTTGCTAGTTGGTAGCCGCCAACACTACCACGAATTGATTTTACAAGTCCAGCACGACGCATTTCAATTAGTAATTTTTCTAGATATGGAGCGGGGATATCTTGGCGTTTAGATATCACTTTCACCGATGCCGGGCCGTAACCTGGTTGTAAACTCAAGTCAAGTAAAGCCTTAACGCTGTAATGGCCTTTAGTAGTTAGTTTCATTTCTTAAAGGATCAGTTTTGCTTATCACTTTATGCTCCAATGATCAACCTCAGTAAATAGACAAGTCGTTTGCACCACTTTAGAAAACTTAAATAAATATAGTTTACCAGTAATCAACAAACTAAATATAGTTATCACCATTATCAAAAATAAATTGTTTGATCAATATTGAAAATTTTGCCACATTTTTACCTGTGAATGTAATATACTTGGCTAGGCTGAGATAAAAACTAAAGGATATTGTTCCTATTAGCTCAAGTCAGCTAAAATAAAACCGATTCAACTACCTTAAACCTTGATTTTTGACCTAAGTTGATGCCTAAACAGAAAAAAATTGAACCCCTAGTCGGTGAAGAACTGCTCAAAAAAGTTAAAGAGCTAGAGAGCCTCAGCAAAGAAGAAAAGGCAAAGCAGTGCGGCTACTATACCGTTACTAAAAATGGTGTAGAGCGCGTCAATATGATGAAATTCTTGAATGCTTTAATTGATGCTGAAGGCATTCAGTTAGATACTTCACCCAATGCCAATGGCCGTGGTGGACGCAGTGCTAGCTATAGAATTAGTGTGCAATCAAATGGTAACTTGTTAATTGGTTCAGCTTACACCAAGCAAATGAACCTCAAACCAGGCGATGAGTTTCTGATTACTCTAGGTAAGAAGCACATTCGTCTACGACAAGTAGATGAAGATGAAAAATTAGGCGTAGAAGCGGAAGAAGCTACAGCATAAATAATCAACAAGTTCAAAGTCAATAGTCAAAAGTCCACAGTCTGAAGATGGGATATGAAAGTTATCCGAACACTGAATGAGCTAATGACCATTGACTATTGACTGTTGATTAACCCATAAATTGCTTTGCGTGTAACTGCCAAGTCACAGGTTAGTGCTATTTGCTCTCGATCTAACAAACCTAAAATCAGATCATGGTTATCTTTTGCTACGACTGGTAATTGATGCAAACCTCTGAGAGTCATCCGAGCAAAAGCTTCTGATAAAGGTTCATCACGCCAAGCGTAGAGGATTTCAGTCGTACAGATATCTATAATGGTTTGACTCGCTAAATTACTCTCGCTTTCTGTGGAAGAATTAGTGTAGCTTTGCCATAGAGAAAGAGTCCGATTGAGGTCTTCGAGGGAGAGGATACCAACTAATTTTTCGGCTTCATTAACTACTAAAGCACTACGTGTGCGATCGCGCGTCATTTCTTTTGCTGCTTCTAACACGCCTAAATTAGCAGGCAGTTTCTTGGGGCAAGAAAGCATTGCATCCTCTACTAAAATTTGCTGCAAAATTTCGATTTTTTCGTCTTTGAGTTCTGAAAGACCAATTTGTTGCAGATTGGAATTAGAGTTAGCATTTGGTTTGATGCGCTCCACTAACCATACACTTAAACTCACAGCCGCCATCAAAGGTAAAACAATTCTGTAGTCGCGGGTGAGTTCAAACAGCATTAAAATCGAAGTTAATGGCGCGCGCGCACTACCAGCCAGTACGGCAGCCATCCCCACCATTGCATAAGCTGGGGGTGCAGCCATGTATTCACCAATCCCAGGAGCAATCAAGGCTAAAATTTTAGCATATGCTGAACCCAAAGAAGCACCGAGAAACATTGCTGGTGCAAACAAACCCCCCACAAAACCACTACCTGCACTCATGGCAGTCATGAGTAACTTTGCTACTAGTAAAGCTAGGAGTAAATCTACAGAAAATTCTACATCTTGCAGCATGGCTTGGATAGTGCCGTAACTAGTACCCAAAATTTGGGGAAACTGCAAAGCCACTGCACCGACAATTACACCACCAATAATAGGATGTATTGGGCGAGGAATTTTAGCTAAAAATTTCACCCCAGGAATTGAGCCAGCAAAACCAGCTTTGGTTAGACGAATTAATTGTGTATAAATTAAAGAAACTACGCTTGCTGCCACACCCAAACCTAAATAAATAGGTAACTCCAAAGGACTACGGACTTGGTACACAGGTAAAGCAAAAGCAGGTTGCGCCCCCAAGCCAATTTGAGCAATTAAAGCCGCAACCACTGCTGCTAGTAAAACAATACTCACCGCAGAAGTAGCAAAAGATGTTGCTCCCATAACTACTTCTAAAGCAAAAAATACTCCAGCAATGGGCGCATTAAAGCCAGCCGCTAACCCCGCCGCCGCGCCAGCCCCCAACAACAAACGCCGTCTCTCTTGTGATACTTGCAAAATTAAAGACAGCAACATCCCAAAATTAGCACCAATTTCCACACTTGGCCCCTCTGGACCCAAAGAAGCACCACTGCCTAAAGAAACCGATGCTGCTATCATTTTGGTGACTGGGCGTAGTTGCCGCTTGATTTCCGTACCATCAGCAGCAGCAATCAAAGATGATAATCCAGGGCCAAAATCTTGAGTCCGCCAGCGCATTAATCCTACAACTAATCCGCCCAAAATCGGCACACAAGCTAGAGTCCAAGCACCCCAACCCCCAATTACACCCATGAAGTTTTCTAATAATAGATCATGAATTAACTCGATCAAATAGTGAAACGTTACCACCCCCATACCAGTACTACCGCCAATGACTAAAGCTAAAAACAGTACAACGGTTTCTGGAGACAGTTGAAAACGGTTAACGAGATTTAATAAACGGCTAGAAGGTGTAGAGAAGGCGAATTGTTCCTTTGCCTTCCCCACCTCAACAGGAGGCAATAAAGTCATGGGAAAAAACAGGTAAATCTAGAAGTAAATTTAAATTTTTATCTGTTGCTCTTATTGTGAGACATTATTTATCAACCAGACAAGTAGATTGATTTTGACAAACTACTCACCCCAGTTTCTCTTGTGAAAGTTCCGTGTAAAGTTAAAAAAAAATTTTGCTACTCCAAATTTTTCTGGAGATAATGGTTAAATAAGAGAGAACTAATGGTTAATGAGCAATGCTCAATAGCAAGGTATGAGTAATTACTATTTTTACTGTTTAAACCATCAGGTATTGTCCAAACAAAGAGTCAGTAAGAGTAACCATCCTTGCCTGAGCATAGCTATCCCTCTGTGGCAGCCATTGAGTCATTCTCAGGATCGATAGCTAAGTGTGTAATTAATGTTTGTCATTATACATACTTACCCAGGTTATGCGCCATGATTTGGGAATGGAACATAAGTATATTAGTAAAGTGCATAAATGGACTAAGCGGACGGGGTAGATGAATACACACATCTTTGATCATCATTATGTTACTTGCCCTATTTGCCAAAGACATACTAAGGCAAAAGCAATTAAAACTTATATTGGTTTATTTAGTTGTCCCTATTGTCAAGAACGATTAGTAGTATGTCAAAGTGGACATTATGTGCGTGATCCGTTTGTCCTGAATCAAATTATGATTTGTTCAGCACTACGTCGTCAAAGCAGTCCTTTAGCGAGAATTATCCGTGATTTTGTTGTATTTAAGCGTCCTTTATTAGCTTTGGCAATAGGTAGTGCCATTGTTTTCGGGATGATTGCCATTACTCAAAAAGCGGCAAGTTATGAAGCAGAAAGCATAACTGTGGAATTGGAAACTGGAAGGGAGACGGGGGAGATGGGGGCTTAATTAATTCAAAATTCAAAATTCAAAATTAGGGGGCAGGGGGCAGGGGGAGACAAGGTAGTTAAATTGGTGGTGGGTTAGTCAATGACTGACTGATAACTGATAACTGATAACTGGTAACTGAATACTACAGCCGCTTGGTATCTTTGGTGATTAGTTTCCAGCCTTCGGCTTCGCCAAGGGTTTTGACAGAATCTAAGCGTAGGCTTTTGATGGTAGAGGTGTTGAGGAGTAAGTAGGGTTGTTGGTGATAATGCCAGTGGTGTTGTAGTTGATAATTGGAAACGGGAATGATGGTGCGATCGCTATAAAAGTTTAATGATGGGCGATGCTGGGGAAAAGATGTATAAATATCTGTGACGCGGGGATTGACACGGTTAATCATTTCGGCTACCGGTTTGACTGGATAGGCTTCCCATAACTCCCATACCCAGTAGTGAGATTTCATTAACAATAATAGGGAAATATAAGTTCCCCAAAATAAAACTCTCAGGAATTGCCCATCACCCCGTTCTGCTAAAATTGCCGCTAGTGTCATCGTCAAAGCCACGGCGGCAAAAATTAGCTGTAAGTCGGTTTTCGGATGTGTCCCCCAACTAAAATAAATGCTACTAAAGGAGGCAAAAACAGCCAGCATTGATAAACCAGCTACCCAAGTCCGGGGATAATTTGAAAATAACGGTAAGTTTTCTATTTCGGCTAATTGATTACCGAAGGCTAATGCTAAACAGGGGTAAATCGGTAAGATGTACCAAGAATATTTAGCACCTATGAGGGAAATTAACAGTAAGTAAACTCCACACCATACTAGTATGAGTCTGGCCCAACTCAGGTTACGATTTTCCCAGACTAAATTAGCAGTCTGTGGTAAAAAAATTAACCAAGGCCAAGTCCATTTCACCAGTTCTACAAGATAAAACCAAGGTGGTTGAGAAGTTTCTGGGGTAAGTTGACTGGGGTTAAGGGATTGATTAAGCCAACCATATGGGATAAATTCTTTACCATAGTGGAGTATTTGCGCTGTGTACCAACCCGCTACAGGTAACATTCCCAAGCCCATAGCTATCCACAGATAGCGACTATTGAGTAAACGGGGTGTGTCCCAAAATAAAAATGCGATCGCCACAGCACCGAATAAAATACCTGTAAGTCCTTGAGTGAGGCAAATTAAGCCAAAACTTAAGCCTATACCTAAGCAGTAGCGTAAATCTCGGCGCGATCGCAAGATACACAACATCATTACCAATAAAAAACTTACCACTACGCCATCTAACATAGCCAATCTTCCATGCCGCACCACAGGCAGCATTGTCAGATAAACTAAGGCACTATAAATTGCCGCCCAGCGATGGCGAAATATTTCTCTACTCAGACAATACAGTAAAGGTACTGATAAGGCTGTAATCATTGCTCCCGGTAAGCGGGTTGTCCACTCGCTTACGCCACCTAGAGAATAAGCCACAGCAATCAAGATATGCAGTAAAGGCGGCTTGTTATGGTAGGCTTCCCCGCTTAAAGTCGGGTATAACCAACGCATTTCCTCGGCTGGGGCGCGCCAAATTTCCTTAGCAACCTGTGCTACAGTCCCTTCATTCCAATCCCGTAAAGGTAAGTCTCCCAAATTAACACTAAACAATAGTACTGCTGCCATCAGCAACACTACTAACCATAACCAGTCAATCCATTTTTCAGCAGTACGGTGCTGTTTTTCTAGATGACCCCAAATAAAGCTTCCTTCTCGCATATTCTATAGATCATCATTTTACTAAACTCCAGACTGAGTAATGAGTCAGGGTACACTCACTGATTGCTGATGTACTTCCTACAAGTCCCCCTTTGACAGTGGGTTGTCTTTTGACTATCTACTCAGCACTTTTCATCTGCTTTAGAGATTAAGGAGCATCTCTAAAATTCCCACCCAGTAATAACCTTTGTGCTGAACAAATACTAAATTTCAAGGTTAGCTCAATTTTTCCTGGACAGCGATAATTTTTGAGAAAATTCCCAGAAATTTTGTTCAATTTATTTAACACTTATTTTTTGCTAAAAATGATACAAATATTCCCAACCAGGATTTGCTGTTTACCAGTCAAGGAATTTGTCAATGACACTACCATTTATACTTGATGTCACCATTGGATTAGTCTTTATTTACTTAATTTTAAGTTTATTAGCCTCGGAAATTCAGGAACTAATTACTACTGTATTACAATGGCGTGCTGTTCATTTAAAAAAATCAATTGAAATTCTGATTGCAGGGGATGTGAGGTCTTCAGAGGAAGAAAGCATCATCCAGTTTGTCAATAACTTATATAATCATCCGTTAATTAAAAGTGTTAATCAAGAATCCAAAGGATTTATCAGCATCTTACCTCGGAAATTGATTTGGTTTATATCTAATCTTCCGGTGAACTTATCCCTATCTGGAAAAAATCAGCAATTAGCAGCACAAACAGCACAACATAGTGCGCCTTCATACATTCCTGCTGATACCTTTGCTGCTACGCTGATGGAAACTTTAGGCATTCCGAAACTGGTACAAAAATTAACTGAGTCAAGACTAATAAACTTTGCTCATCAGCAGTTACATCATATGCAGAGTATATTAATTAAATTACAGGAATGCTCATATAATGAAGATGAGGAATTACGTAAATTTTCAGACAATATTATTCAAGATTTTCGAGAAAAAGTAGAATATCAATTTGCCATTATCATCACCGACTACCAGAAACAGAAAACAGACCTAATTACTAGTATCAATCGCATGGCTAAAGGTTTCGATAGATTTATCGAATTATTTGCATTAGAAATGCCCGAACACGAACTAACTCAAAAAGCTTTCCAGCGATTAAAACTCTTAAGAATAGATGTTTTTGATGATATTGAGCAAACTATTTGTTTA
>JBODRP010000231.1:0-9064 GCA_050633005.1 Trichormus sp.
TGGAAAGTATCTGCTTCTTGCACTTCGACCTGCAATATATTCGTCCCTGGAGTTACACCAGACTGCAACTCGGCTGACAAGTTTTGAATACGGGGATTGAGACGTAGCAGTTGTAAGCTTTCTAATAAGCGTGGTATGTTTAATGGTTTAGCTGCTCCTAATCGAATGCGATCGCTAATGTATGGACTTTGCAAACGCCGATTACCAGTAATCTTGATTTCTGCTAAAGTGCCTTCAATCACTTGAATTTTCACCACTCCCGCCTCTAATATCTGTGGTGCAATCAATGCTCCCGTTGTCACATAACCGTTATCTGTGTAGAGTTTTGTAATCGCATCTCGGATTTGCAACAATTCCGCAAAGGTGATTTCTCGCCCTACAAACGGAGTTGTAATTGCAGCAAACTGTTCTGGTGTAAACACTGTGCTACCAACAACTTCAATCCGATCAACTTGAAATTTGGCATTAGGATCATCTTGTCCCGGAATTGGCTGTTCTGGAAGTTGAGGTGTCGGCAGTAATTGATCCTGGTGGGAAGGTGGTGGTACTATTTCTGATGGTAAGGCATCAACAGGAATATCATTGAAGCGTTCCGGTGGTAAATCACGGGGATTAGGAGTTTGGGCAATAACTTCACTAGGAGGTTCTGCACAGAATGCGTATTGATAATTTGGCAATAATATTGTTAAGAAAAAAAACAATGTAAAAGTTTTCCAGGTACAAGAAATATTTAACAACCTATTCATTTTGTAAATATATAAATCAGAATTGCTAATAATATTGAGATATTGATAAAAATAAAAATTTTACATACAGCCAAATTAGGATAGGCAATATTTTTTAGAGCTTCTCGAATAGTCCATGAATGTAGGCTTTAAATCCAGAATCCTGGCTACATACTACTGATACAGAAATGTGATTGAAATCGGCTAATATACTGTTATTTCTTGTAGTAATCAAAAGATTTCTGCGTAATTCCCGTTGGTAATTACCTAAGTACGAAGAAAATAAATGGTATAGGAATAATATTTAATTTCTAAAATATACATAGTTTGTTTTTTTCAAGTCGTTCTGACTTGAAAAAGGGGTGTAGGGGTGTAAGGGTATAGGGGTGTAAGGGAAGACTTTTTCATGTGTTCTGGTGTACGCAGTTCATGACGGCTACTTAACTGCTTAGGGAACACCAAACAATAAATTATCCGAAATTAATGGTCGGGTAGGGTGCGTTAGTATGAATAATTTCTGAGTATAGTTAGGTTCTATCGCACTGACACACCCTACAGTTTGGATATTGTTTTATCTGGAAGTTCCTTAATTTTTGAACTTGACTTTGTGTAGTAATTCATCTTTGATGCGGTTGAGAATTGAAGTTTCATCAAGAGTGGACAAAATGCGATTGATGACAGCTTTCGGCCCATCAGGCCCCCAAGTTGCACCATTAGCTAAATAGACCTTTGTCACTTGTCCAATACCATAGGAAGAGACACCGGCTACCCCAGCTTGAGTGAGCGCAACCGAGATATAGGGGCCAAGGGCAATACCTGCTGTGGCTGATGTAGAGATACCTAATAAAGTTTTTAGACCACTCAAACCCAAATTGGCTAATAATTCACTAACACCGATACCACCCATACTGATAGCGATTTTTTGCAGTAATTGCACAGCACCGGCTTCGGTCATGGGGATGCCATAGAGTTTAGATAAACCTAAAATTAGAGTAATATCAATGACAATGCTACTCAATATATCTACTACTGTAACCGGATTGAGAGCGATCGCCACAGCTTTCGTCATCACAGCCTTCCAAATTAACTGATTCGCACTCACCTCTCGAATCATTAATTTACGCTGCACTAATTGCTCATTGACTGTGTCTGCATACAGCATCGTGTTCAGTGCCACTAAAGCTTTGCCCTCACGCTGCAAAATCTCTAAAATTTTCAGCTTCAACTCTTCTACTTGAGCCGCACCTGCACGCAATTGTACGCCCCTACTGCCATCAGCACGATAGACAGCTGTTTTCACCAGTGGAGATGCAGCCGCCATGACAATTTCTAGGGGTGTGAGTAACTCCCGCACCCTTTCATCCCGGATTTTGTGGTAAATTGCTAGGCGATCGGTTTCTGGATATTGGTCTACTTTGTTGAATACCAGGATGATAGGTTTACCAGCTTCCCGCAATTGAGATAACGCTTCATGCTCCACCTTGGTCATGTCACCTGCAATCACAAACAGAATCAAATCCGCCTGTTTGGCAATTTGTTCGGCTAGAACTGTCCGAGTTTCCCCATCGATTTCGTCTAAACCTGGGGTGTCGATTAATTCCACCTGTGATTTACCAACAGCAGGTAAAGTCACCCTAAAAGCACGTTCTGTTTCTCCAATGGCTTCCTCGCTAATACTCCAATTCACACTTTGCGCCGCACGGGTGACACCATGCAAAGGGCCAGTTTCAAATACTGATTGACCTACTAAAGCATTTAACAAGGAAGATTTACCCCGTCCCACCATGCCAAAAACGGCAATCTGGACTACCATACGGTCTAATTTCCCCAGCATGGTTTCCAAATCGGTGATTTCTGACTCTAAACCGGCTTTTTCTTGGGGTCGGAGGTCAAGATTACTGACTAAGTTACGTAGTGCAGTTTGTGCTTGCTTATAGTTTAATTCTGCTTGAATATCTTCAAAGCTAAAAATGGCACTATCTAGTTCTTCCTCCCAGTTAGGTGAGTCGCTGTGATGCGGTTCGGGCAATATGGAAGTCACGTTACTGCACTCCGAATTGAAAATTCACAATTAAATCTTCTTTGATCCTAGTCTACGCAGGTAGGGGACTGAGGGAGATTTCAAACAAAGCCTCACAGTAGAGAAAAGTTTGATTGATCTACGCAACATTTTAGGCGATCGCCCACTCTCAATAGTCTAGTTTTCAGAATTTATAGACAGGGTGGGTCATAAAAAGTAGTAGAGTGAAAAGTGCATCTAGTAGCGTTAAGAACTTGACTAAATCACCTGTGCGAAAAATCGTTATTGCCGGTAACTGGAAAATGTTCAAAACCCAGGCAGAAACACAAGAGTTTTTGACAGGGTTTCTGCCGTCTTTACAAGAAACACCTTCCGCAAGGGAAGTAGTTTTATGTCCTCCGTTCACTGACCTGAGCGTTTTATCTAAGAGTTTACATGGTAGCCTTATACAATTGGGAGCGCAAAATGTCCACTGGGAGGAAAGTGGCGCGTACACTGGTGAAATTTCTGGCCCTATGTTGGTAGAGTTGGGTGTACGTTATGTAATTGTCGGTCATAGTGAAAGACGGCAATTCTTTGGTGAAACCGACGCAACTGTAAACTTGCGCCTGAAAGCTGCCCAAAAGTATGGTTTAACCCCCATTCTTTGTGTAGGGGAAACTAAAGAGCAACGAGACAACAAGGAAACTGAATCACTAATTACTAGCCAACTAGAAAAAGACTTAGTGGATGTTGATCAGCATAACTTAATCATTGCTTATGAACCAATTTGGGCAATTGGTACTGGCGACACTTGCGAAGCGACAGAAGCCAATCGAGTCATTGGCTTGATTCGTAGCCAATTAACAAATCCTCATGTCCCAATTCAATATGGTGGTTCAGTGAAGCCAAATAATATCGATGAGATTATGGCTCAACCAGAAATTGATGGTGTACTAGTGGGAGGGGCAAGTCTAGAAGCTGAGAGTTTCGCCCGGATTGTTAACTATCAGTAAAAAATCAACAGTCTATAGTCAATAGTTTACGTTTAAATCACTGTTGACTGTGGACTTTTTTGACTATTGAGTTATGAGTTTAATAATACGCGATCGCTGTTTCGACTGGGGACAGCGTACTTATTTAATGGGTGTTTTAAATGTAACACCTGATAGTTTTAGCGATGGTGGGGAATTTAATAGTACGGCGGCGGCTCTCTCTCAAGCTCAGGCCTTAGTAGCGGCTGGTGCTGATATCATTGATGTCGGTGGGCAATCAACTAGACCAGGAGCAGAGCAAATCAGCCTAGAAGTAGAACTAAATCGGGTACTGCCCATCTTAGAGGTTTTAAGACCAAAAATTTCTGTACCTATCTCAGTAGATACAACTAGAGCAACTGTTGCTAAAGCTGCTATACAAGCTGGTGCAGATATCATTAATGATATTTCTGGCGGCACATTTGACCCCCAAATGTTGCCCACAGTAGCTAGTTTAGGTGTGCCAATTGTGTTGATGCACATCCGAGGGACACCCCAAACGATGCAACAAATGGCAGAATATCAAGACTTAATCGGAGAGATTTCTAGTTTTTTAGCTCAACAAATTGCAATAGCCACAGATTTGGGTCTTGAGCCAGAAAAAATTATCATTGACCCTGGTATTGGTTTTGCTAAGAATTATGAACAAAATCTAGAAATTTTGCGTCGCTTGGGTTCATTGCGATCGCTAAATTGTCCTATCTTGGTGGGAGTATCTCGCAAAAGTTTTATTGGTCGAATTTTAAATCAACCAGACCCAAAGGCCAGAGTTTGGGGAACGGCTGCGGCCTGTTGTGCAGCTATTTTCAATGGTGCTGATATCCTCCGAGTTCACGATATTCAAGCCATGCGTGATGTATCTTTAGTTGCTGATGCCATATATCGAGGTGAGAAAGGGTATAGGGAATAGAAGGGTGGTGTCTCTTCAGTGTAATTAGTATTAAAAAACACCAAACTATCTACCTTATATCTAGTTCGGATAATTAGTTATAATCCTGTTTCATATGCAGAAACAGACAAAGTATTTCTGTCCCCCTGCTCCCTGCACCCTTGGGGTTTTAATTATCAGTCTTTAACCGAACACGATATTAAATACTCACCCATCCCTATTTCTACAGCAACTTACCCATGTTCAGTATTTTTACCATTACCCTCAGTTGTAACTGTCTCAGCCATCACCTCTTTCATTAACTCTCCTGATTTACCGGGATCTACAAACACAACTTTGGCATTTGGACTTTCTCCCAACCTATAGCTAGCATTAATATAATCTTGCGCCACTAGATACCGCAAAATTTCCTTGGTTTCAGGATTGTTACGTAATCCTTCAGCGATTATCTGGATAGAACTCATAGTTCCTTCTGCTTTCTTAATGGCGGCTTGTCTCTCGGCTTCTGCCTCCGTAATCAATGCCCGTTTTTTGATTTCCGCCGCTCGCTCCTCTTCCATTGACTTACGTACACTCTCCGGGGGTGTAATTCTTTGGATATCTAAGCGGATAATCTCGACTCCCCAATCTAGTGTTGTGCTGTTCAACTGGTCTAAAATGGCTTTATCCATCTCTGCCCTTGAGATATTAGTTTCTTCTACAGTGTTCTGAGCAATAATTTCTCTTAGTGTGGTTGTTGCTAGCTGTGAGAGTGACCCTTGTAAGTCTTCAATTGCATAAAAGCTTTTCTCAATATCTTTAATGCGCCAGAACAGTACAGCATCAACTTCTAAGTAGATATTATCCTTAGTGATCACGTTTTGTGGCTTAATATCTATGAACTGTTCCCGCGTAGTATCTTCCATGACAATTTGATCAACCAGAGGGACAACAAAGTTTAACCCTGGTGTCAAAGTACGATGTTTCCGTCCCAAACGTTCAACCAAGGCAGCATTTCCTTCGTTGATAATTTTGGCAGATCCCAAAGCATAAGCTATAAGTGCTAAGACTACAGCAATAATTGGCTCCATATATGCTCCTATTGGCTTTTAAGGAGATTTTAGTTTAAAGCACATGGTACTACCATGTTTTACATTTGAGTCTAATGTTTTCAGTTTGTAACTTGTAGCTTTATCAACTCAGTAGTCAATAATTATAGTTATATGGTCGTAATCACAGTAAAGCACAATCAAACTCTATGTCGAGAGATTGATAAGGGATATGTTGAAAACCCTGTTCCCTACCCCTACTAGAAGACTTTTTTAGCAAACCCTATTTAATTATTAGCGATCGCAATCCCATTAGTTGCAAAAAAATTTGGGGACAACAAGAATTAACTTGCGTCCCCAAGGAGTGATTGTATCTAAAGTTACAATCCAAACAATCTCAACATATTCACGATAATACCGAGAGGCCCAGCTACAATGCTCAGGCTATCCGTAGTTCTGGCAATACCAGAGCGGTTAACTACTACAACATCATTATTGCGGAGAATCGGATTAGTTTTCTCGTTAATTCCTTGACTGAAATCAATTTTAATCTCGCGCTTAGTGACCGAGCCATTAGGATTCAAACGAATTAACTCTACACTCCCTGTCCGCGCTCTAGCATCATTGAAGCCACCAGCCGCCAGGAGAGCTTGGTTTAATGAACTATTGGGTTGTAGTTGTACTGCTCCTGGTTGTTTAACTTCACCTACTACCCCAACTTGGATTCTAGCAGGGGACAAAGTTGTAGTTGCTAATTGCGTAGCTTCTGCTGGAGTCAGTTCTGTAGCTGTCGGCACAACAATTGTGTCTCCATCCTGGACAATGATGTCTTGATTGACATCACCATTTTTTAACAATTCCCAGAGATTAATATCTACAGTTTGTTCTGAACCTGTTCTGGTGGGTCGGCGTAGCTTAATATTGCGAATATCCGCTTGGGATGTAATCCCCCCCGCTAATTGAATGGCTCGTGTCACATTAGGTAAGCCAGAGCCAGCTGCACCGCCATTTTGTCCGTCGGTTGAGCCTGCGGAAACCAGGTAAGAACCGGGACGATAGACTTCACCAATAATTGCCACTGTGCGGGGTGCGGTTTGGCTAGCAGCAAAGTTAGCAGCAAAGAGATTCCGCGCTTCTGCTACATTAAAGGAGGTGGCTGTTGGCACAACAATGACATCGCCATCCCGTAAGGTAATATCTTGAGCAGTATTCCCTGTTTGGATGAGATCCTTGAGATTGAGAGTCACCACTTGCTCACCAGAGCGTCCTACTTTTCGTCTGAGCTTGATTTGGGTGACATCGGCGGCTAAAGTTACCCCTTGTGCTGTAGTTAATGCAGCTAAAACAGTTGGGTACTGTACCCCCGGATTATTACCTGCACCGCCTTGCAAACTTAAAGTGTAAGCACCGGGACGGGTTACTTCTCCAGCCACCAGAATATTAATAGGACGGGGAGATAAAAGATTGATAGAAATCTGGGGACGTTTGAGAAACTTGCGATATTTTTCGGTGATGATATCAGCTGCTTGTTCAGTGGTCAATCCCTGAACAGAAACGCTACCAATTAAAGGCAGGTTAATAGCTCCACCGGGAGGAATTTGATATTCTCCAGTATATTCTGGTACTTCAAAAACATTGACACGAATCAGGTCTCCGCCTCCTAATAAATAATTAGTATCTGGTTGTTGTACTGGCGGAGATACTGGTTGGGAATTAGGAAATACTTGCGCTCTGGTTGCAGGTACTGTTTGTGAATTAGGAGATACTGATTGTCCCTGAGCTAAACTAGCAGACGGCAAAATGAGATGAACAGCTGTTAATAAAGCTGCACCCACAGCTGACTGGGTTATAAATTTCAGCGAACCTCTGTTAACCATATTTACCTTAAACTCTGAGACTACAAGTGGTAAAGTATTGTCTAAACATTTTAATCTTGACTATACTTAAGTATTTAGGTTTCCCGACAATCTTATTTTCCTTAAAAATCTATCTTTTCCGGAAAATATTTGGTGTGATTTACTCATCTCTAGTAAACTTAGCTGCCAGATAACCTGCTGGAAATACTAGATTTTATTGGCAGTGTGACTAGATTTTATATGATACTAAAAATGGTATATAAAATTACTGAAATCCCTAATAATAAAGTGCAAAACATCATAGAATTAATTACTCAACTGTTAACCTATCTAAAGTTATACATTTTCATGAATCTGGAAAATAAATATAGAGCATCGTAGTACAAGTCAAGAAAATAATAAACCTTGGTTTCTCGGATTTTGATGAAGTCAAAACAGTATCTTAAAGTGGGTGAATATTTACTAGTTAACCAAGTGATTTAGTTGACTGATCTGTTGAATAAAAAACTCTTCTAAAGATTGCCGAGATAAATGTATAGAAATAACTTTGCCACCCATCAACCGCAAACTACTTAGAAAATCATAGTAATCTGCTTGTAGTGTACCGTGCCAAGTACCGTCCGGCTCAAACACTATACTCGGTAGCCATTTTTTGAGGATTGCCAAATCACCCCCTTCACCTTTGACATGATATATTTCATCTCTGCCTAATAATTCTGTTAGCGAACCTGTACAAATTAATTCGCCTTGGGAAAGAATAGCAATGCGATCGCAAATTTGTTCTACTTCACTGAGAATATGGCTATTAAAAAAAATCGTCTTGCCGGCAGCTTTTAATGATAGGATTATTTCCCGCATCCGATAGCGTCCCAGGGGATCGAGTCCCGACATCGGTTCATCGAGAAAGATTAATTCGGGATCGTTAATTAATGCCTGTGCCATTCCCACACGTTGTAACATCCCTTTGGAGTAACGACGCATTTGTTTTTTGCGTGCATCAGCTAGGGATAACCCCACTAAATCTAGTAGTTCGGGAATCCTTTGGCGTTGCACACTAACAGGAATTTGAAATAAACCCGCAGCTAACTGCAAAAACTCCCAACCTGTAAGATACTCATACAAGTAAGGGTTTTCACTTAAATAGCCAATGCGTTGCTTAATGGAGCGATCGCCTAAAGGTTCACCTAATAATAAACCTTTCCCAGATGTAGGGCGAATAATCCCTAGTAATAGCTTTAACAGAGTAGTTTTACCTGCACCATTTGGCCCTAGTAACCCAAAAGTTTCCCCCTGATAAACCGTTAACGAACAGCCTTTGAGGGAGACAACCTTTTGATTCATCCAAAAGCCAGTACGATAGACCTTTCGTAACTCAGAAGTAATAATGACCGCAGGTGTATCTGTTGTAGCCAGTTGAGCATCAGCATTGTCTTGAACAGACTTCATCTCAGTTTAATTAACACAGCATTGGTTACAAGTTACCCAATAGGATAACCGCGATCGGCTAAAAGTGTGTTAATTGTTGCAAATTTT
>JBODRP010000232.1:0-9042 GCA_050633005.1 Trichormus sp.
ATTTACTCAGTCTATATTAAGTAGTTTTCAACTATTTAAATTTAGTAAGATGCCTTTTAAAAACGCCTAAAGCACCGTATAATATTGGTGCTTTACGGCTATATATCATTTGTTCAGATGCTCCAATGTTTACATGCCCGTAACTCATCCTAATTAAGCAATTTAATTATTTACATTGTTGGAATTATGTAGGGGTAAAATTAATAAATCGCCCCTACATAAATATAGCGTAACCTCCAATAAGGTTGATTTTACATATTTTTAAAGTGCTTTAAATTTCAGCACCAGATTTTGCCTCAGCACCCATTGGGGAAACATAATCACGAAAGACAGTAATTTGCTGTTGAAATGACAATGTTTTAATTTTAGCCAATAAATTTTCTGCCTCAGAACCAAGTTGGTATTCAGATGGCATAGGCACAATAGTGCTATTTTCCATTTCTTGGGCTAAACGATACCAAAATAGTAATTTTGTGGTATCACTTAATGAGCCATATTGACGACTAATTTGATTATCCACACGGTTAATCAAGTCCCGTTGCAACTGTAACTGTTGTTGATGGTTTAAATCTTTAACTTGATTAAATAAGCCCTCGGCAATTTCTGGAGAAACAGTACTGGCATTAGGGGCTGCTGGTGTAATTGTATCTCCCATTTCTGTGTAGACAAACCAAAACAAAGCAAGCTGTTCGTCTGTATCCAATTTTTGCCATTCTTGGACATATTGGCGAATAGTTGGATCGCTGGTTTGTGTATAATTCATAATGATTGTGGTTGTCATAAATTTCATTAGCAACCTTAACAATCATTCATCAGGTTTTGAACCATACTAGAGATATAAGTGTAGTAATCAAAAAGTAGAATAATACAAGCAGATTCAGCAGTAAATTGCAGTGATTTGGACAAATTGAAGATATTTAAACCCCTCATTGTAACCCCTCTAGGATACCGGCAGGGGTTGGGGAGAAGTCATCAAGCTTAAATTAATTCAACTACGAATTACGAATTATTTCAAAGTTTCTGCTTTCTCGTAGGCACGAATGACTGCTGGACGGATCTGAATGGCTTCAAACCAACGTTTTAAGTTAGGGAAATTATCTAAGTTTTGGCTTTGACGTTGATGGGGTACTATCCAGGGATAGATGGCAATATCTGCAATAGAATAGTCACCAGCAAGAAATTCTCTATCTGCTAATCGTTTATCTAGCACTCCATATAAACGTGCTGTTTCATTAACGTAGCGGTTAATAGCATACTCAATTTTTTCAGGTGCATACAGGCTAAAGTGGTGATTTTGCCCAGCCATTGGCCCTAAGCCTCCGACTTGCCAGAATAGCCATTGTAAAACGTCTACACGCTCTCTGATATTGGAGGGTATTAATTTCTGGGTTTTTTCTGCTAAATATAACAAAATAGCACCAGATTCAAACACAGAAATCGGTTCACCGTTTCCTTGTGGCTCATGGTCAACAATTGCCGGGATGCGATTATTACGGGAAATTTTGAGAAATTCTGGTTTAAATTGGTCGCCAGCAGCAATATTTACAGGAATAATTTTATAAGGTAAGCCAACTTCTTCTAAAAAAACGGTGATTTTATGACCGTTGGGAGTTGTCCAATAATATAAGTCAATCATGGTGATGTTTCCTGCTTGATGAGCGACTTAAGTACTTACCTGTTGTTTTTTAATGTGCCGACTACTGCCCAAACTCTGTGGTGAACTTGCAAAAGTGTTGTTGGGAATTGTGCTTGCAATAATGTTGCTAGTTCTTGGTCAAAAACTTTTACTTGTTCTGGTGTGAGACTTGCGCCAACACCTGCACTAGCACGGATGCGTCCGCGCCAATCTGCGTGGGTATAAGGGACAAAGACATCATAAGAAAATGTCTGAAGATCATGAAATCCGCCTTCGGCAATATCTCGCAACCATTCGGGATACAAACCACTACCACCGCCCATTTTCCAAGTTGGATTATGCACTTGGATTAATTTCTCGGTAGCTTCGGCTACATTGCCTTTGAGGGGTATCCAATCAAAATGAGCGATCGCAATTTGCCCCTCAGTTTTGAGAATCCGAACTACTTCTTGCACTGCAACAGGACGGTTAAACCAATGCCAACATTGACCAGCCGTAACTACATCAATGCTGGCATCTGGTAAACCAGTATTTTCCGCATTCCCAATGTAATAATCTATCTTGACTTGAGCAGCTTGGTCTAGTTGCTTGGCTTGTTCTAATAGTGCGCCTGATGGATCAATACCAATGACGTTTGCACCTCTAGCAGCAAAACCCCGTGCTAATGTTCCTGTACCTGTACCAAGGTCAACTACATTTTGTCCTGGTAAACCAATGTTGTATTCAGCAAGTTTGTCAAAAATACTACTAGGAAAACCAGCCCGGTGTTTCGCGTAATCGCCAGCAGTTAAACCAAAATCGATGTTCATTATGAGGGAATAGGGACTTAAGACAAGTTATCCTTGATAGGGCTGATTAATTTTATCTACAAAGACGTTGTAGTTTAATGGCAAGCGACCAGGATCTAGGCGGGGTTCGGCGGCATAACCGACAGGAACTAAAACTGCGATCGCTAAATCAGGATCATTGGCTGCACCAATTACTGCTTTGACTTGCTCTTCTATCCAACCATTTAAAAAGCAAGTGGACAATCCCAGACTCTCTGCGGCTAACACTAAATGAGTAGCAGCAATCATCGCGTCTTTAATCGCATATTCCCGGCGTTTGTCTCCCAAACCTGCTTGGAATTGAGGAATAGAATTTTTAAAGTATTGGACTGTACCTTCATTCCATGCGCCAGTTTGCAAAGCTTTTTCATATATTGCTGTCAAATCACCTTCTCCAGCCTTGGTATCGGCAGCAAATACAAAGGTAACTGGTGCTTGAATAACTTGCTTTTGATTCCAAGATGCAGCTGATAGGGCGGCTTTTTGAGCTTCGTCTTGAACTAAGATAATCCGCCAGTCTTGGATATTAAAGCTACTCGGTGCAGCTACAGTCAACTCTAGTAGTTGTTTTAGTAATTCTGGTGCTATGGGGTCTGTTTTAAAAGTCTTAATGGAACGTCTTTTAACAATAGCCTGGGGTACATCTAGAGGTTGAATTTGGGCAATTGTACTCATGAGATTCTCCTCGGATTTGATTTAATTAGGATTACGCTCTGAAAGAGTGGTGACTGTTGACTGTTGAATGTCACCTGTCACCTATCACCTATTACTCTTGTTGAATGTGCTGGGTTAAGGTCTTAATTAAACTAGTTTTAGCCACAGCCCCCACGACTATATCGACTTGTCGTCCTCCCTTAAATACCATCAGAGTAGGAATGCTACGGATTCCGTAATGACTGGCAACTGTGGGATTTTGATCTGTGTTCAACTTTACCACTTTTACCTGTCCTACGTATTCACTAGCAATTTCATCAACCACTGGGGCTACCATCCGACAAGGGCCACACCAAGGGGCCCAAAAATCCACTAAGACTGGAATTTCACTGTCAAGCACCTCTTGTTTAAAGGTGGCTTCTGTAACATTTATCACAGACGACATAGTTTCTTTATTTAATTCTATTATTCGATAATATCGAATAAACAAAATATATGCCAATTTAAGAGATAATGCAAGTTATGAAATTTTTATATCATCCAGACCGAAAAGATATTACTTTAGCCGGAGTGTTGTATGCGTTGGGAGATCCTGTCAGGTTAGAGATTGTGCGCTTGCTAGCCAGCGAAGGTGAGCAATGTTGTGGAGACTTTGATTTTGCGATCGCTAAGTCTACCATGTCCAATCACTTTAAGATTTTGCGGGAGTCAGGGGTAGTACTGAGTCGTAAGGAAGGAACACAACACATTAACAGATTGCGAAGAGAAGATTTAGAGGTGCTGTTTCCTGGTTTACTAGATGCAGTGTTGCGATCTGCTAAGTCGATAGTCAACACTTAATAACTGCCTGAGTACCTGCGCCCTAAGATTTATTTTTCTTATAACTTCTCCGCCATTTTTCTAGATTCTCTATTGAGATGGACTGAGTGACAACATTTACAGAGTCCCCTCGCCAATCAATCTCAGAATCTGTAGTAAAAACGCCACATTCTAAATGTTGAGGGTGAATGTCCCAATATTGACTAAATCGGCTTTTTAAAGTAATTACTTGTTCAAAAACCTTGTTTCTATGCTTGTTTCTGCGTTTTCTTTCAGTTGCTCCTGTTGCTTCTGTATCAATAAATTTTGTCTCAATTAAAAACAAACTACCGTGAAATGTTAAATAGACAAAATCACATTTACCCAAATCTGTATAGTCTGCAATTGGAGACTTTTCAAACAACAATAATTCATAACAAGCTGGAAACAAAGTCCGAATATTTAAAAATAGATAAGCTTGCAAAAGTAATTCTTTATCGTAAGGAAATACAATCACCCCTTCAAAAAATTGTTTAATATCTTCGTGCTTTTGGGGTTGAATTTTTTTGCAATAACATACAAACTTACTTAAATCATTAGCGATCATTAAGTTTTAGCTCCTTCCCCTACCTCTTGCCGAAGTTGTCATGGCATAAAAAAATACCATTAGCTAGAGGAAATCATCATCCGCATAACTAACTAAAAATAGTATTAATTTTAATGAACACTACGGTAATTTACTAGGTATCAAAGGCTGAGGACTGAGGGGTAGTTATTAGGAACTAAATCTACCTTGTTCTAGTTGTCTTGTTCAACTACCAGTTAAGGGTCTTAGATGTGCGGGGAATCTGGCATTTTGTAGTGCTTGAACGGTAATTCGGGCATCTTGTACACAAAACTGCCATCCTAAACGGACTAATTTACGAGAGTTTTCAGTTTGTATAATTCCTATCACTGGCATTTTTGATTTCTCTTTATCCCCTGACTGTTCCTGTAAAATTGTTTTCAACCGATGTAATTCTTCAATATTGCTTACTTGTTGGGGATTTAGTTCCACCATGACCATTTGTACTGTCTCTACGGGTTCTGCATCTTCAACTATCAATTGCACTTGTTCGTCACGACGGTCAAGTTTTCCCCAAATAATTAATCTGGCATCAACTTGTAAGAGAAAACTAATGCGTTCATAGGTTTTGGGAAACACCACAGCTTCAGTTTGAGATGTTAAATCTTCTATTTGTAAAATAGCCATCGGATCACCTTTTTTGGTCATCACTTTTTTGACCCCATTGAGCATAATCACTACACAGAGTTTTGTGTCTTCTCTTTGTTCACCAAGTTGGGAAAGATTAATAGGGGTCAAAAGTGGTGCAACTTGTCTTAAGGATTTCAAGGGATGATCAGAAACATAAAAACCCAATAATTCTTTTTCCATCCGCAGTTTTTCTTGGGGAGGATAATCATTTACAGGTTTAGCTTTAGGAGCAGTTTCAAAGGCATTATTAGTTTTTTGCTCATTGGTTACAGAAAATCCACCTAATAAATCAAATAGATTTCCTTGACCTGATGCTCTATCTCTAGCACGGGATTGCGCCCATTCGTAGACTAATTCTAAATCTTGAATTAATTGCTGACGATTTGATTCAATTTTGTCAAAAGCTCCACAATAAATCAATGATTCTAAAGTTCGACGGTTGACAGTGCGAAGATCAACGCGATCGCAAAAATCAGCCAAGGATTTAAATACACTACCTTCATTACGTGCTTCTAGAATAGCAGCGATCGCATTCTGCCCTACATTTCGCACTGCCGAAAACCCAAATAAAATCTTTCCCCCCACTGGCGTAAAATCCACCCCAGAACGATTAATATCTGGTGGTTCTATTTGAATATTCATACTCATACAGGTGGAAATATATTTCTGCACCTTGTCTGTGTCACTACTATTAGCTGTTAGTAGTGCAGCCATATATTCCAGTGGGTAATTAGCTTTGAGATATGCAGTTTGATAAGTCACATATCCATAGGCTGTTGAGTGTGATTTATTGAAACAATTAGAAGCTATGCAGCCATTTTTCATCACAAAATTGTGATCACGCTCAACGCCTATATCGTAAACATTTTCTGTACCAATGTACCTGCGAGTAACAATTTTAACCATAGTGGGAACTAGGGATGATTGTGAAATACAAAATACTAATATAAGTTATTTCACCAATGCCCCATTCCCAATGCCCAATGCCCAATTCCCAGTACCCACAAACCATCAATATGTACTAAAATCAATCACTTGAGTCACTAAGAGAGCAATCATGGCATCCATCCGCGAGTTGCACGAACAACTAATTAAAAAAGAACGTTCTGCGGTTGAAATCACCCAAGAAGCTTTAAACCGCATTCAAGCTTTAGAACCGAAATTACGCAGTTTCTTACACATAACCGCAGAAACAGCTTTACAACAGGCTAGTGCCGTGGATGCCAAAATTGCTGCGGGGGAAGAAATTGGGTTACTGGCGGGCATTCCCATTGGTGTGAAAGACAATATGTGTACTAAAGGGATTCCCACTACCTGCGCCTCCAAGATTTTAGAGAATTTTGTCCCGCCTTATGAATCAACGGTGTCACAAAAATTAATTGATGCTGGGGCTGTCATTATTGGCAAAACCAACTTAGATGAGTTTGCAATGGGTAGTTCCACCGAAAACTCTGCCTATCAAGTCACAGCTAACCCTTGGGATGTTTCTAGAGTTCCTGGTGGTTCTTCTGGAGGTTCAGCCGCCGCCGTAGCCGCCAGTGAATGTGTTGTGGCACTGGGTTCTGATACAGGCGGTTCAATTCGCCAACCGGCATCTTTTTGTGGTGTAGTGGGATTAAAGCCAACCTATGGGTTGATTTCCCGTTATGGTTTAGTGGCTTATGCGTCATCATTAGATCAAATTGGCCCCTTTGGACGCTCAGTAGAAGATACTGCGATATTATTGAATGCGATCGCAGGCTATGATCCCCAAGATTCCACTAGTCTAAAAGTCGAAATTCCTGATTACGCCGCTAGTTTAAAACCGGACTTAAAAGCTAGAAGCAAATTAAGAATTGGTATCATCAAAGAAACCTTTGGCGAAGGTTTAGATGCTGTTGTGGAAAAAGCTGTCACCAAAGCCGTTGAAAAACTACAAAGTTTAGGTGCAGAAATTCATGTTATCTCCTGTCCTAACTTCCGTTATGGCTTACCGAGTTATTACATCATCGCCCCGTCAGAAGCATCAGCCAACCTAGCCCGATATGATGGTGTAAAATATGGCTGGCGTGCGCCGGATGCTGATAATCTCCTGTCAATGTACAAGACTACCCGTGCTACTGGATTTGGCGCAGAAGTCAAACGCCGGATTATGATTGGCACATACGCCCTTTCAGCTGGCTATTATGATGCCTACTACCTCAAAGCCCAAAAAGTCCGTACCCTGATTAAACAAGACTTTGAGCGAGCCTTTGAAACCGTTGATGTTTTAATAACTCCCACTGCACCCACCACAGCATTTAAAGCCGGGGAAAAAACTACTGATCCTTTGAGTATGTATTTAAATGATTTGATGACTATTCCTGTGAACCTAGCCGGTTTACCAGGGATTAGTATTCCCTGTGGTTTTGATGACCAAGGACTACCCATCGGTTTGCAACTAATTGGCAAAGTTCTACGAGAAGATCAACTACTTCAGATAGCCTATGCTTATGAGCAAGCCACTACTTGGCATTTACGTCAGCCAAAAATTTGATTGAAAGCGGCCGGAAACTCCATCCCCTTGCGCCCCGCCGCTTGGGGCATAGGGCATAGGGGAGGCAGTACGATGGGCGGGTTTCCCGACTCCCTCACTGCCCTCATTGGTATGTTCTTTCCCATGCCCCATGCCCCATGCCCAAAAACACCATCTCCTTATGGGTGGCGTTTTTCATTATTGAGCATTTACATCTGGCTGATATGTTACTTGTTTAACTTCTCCTTGTACACCTAGAGGTTGTGCAGGCTGATTATTTACAGCCACCAACACAGCCCCAGCGTTCCCAGAACGCACTGTCAACTGTTGTTGAGCTACCCAAGTTCTGCGTTCTCCCTTAGTGAGATTACCGACAAATTCCGTCTTACCATCTGCTGTGATTTGTAACCATGATTCACCTTGTAATTCTAAGGTGATTGTCACCTGGGAGTTATCTGTGGTGTTAGATAAAGTTGGGAATGCTGTGCTTTCAAAGGATGGAGTGGTGGCTGGTGATGCCTCTTGGGATAGAGGATGTTGTTCATTAGCCTGACTTTCATCTTTGGGTAAAGATGTGGCTTGACTGGCTGATGAGTTTTTTTTATTTGCCGAAGATTGGGCTATTAGTCTAGGATTAAGTAGATAAATTAGGCCAGTGCAAGCAACACCTAATAACAAAATATAGGGTACAACAAGAGGTATGCGAATTTTAGGCTTTTTGTCTGCATTTGCTTGCTCATGTTTGGCATCTATCTGAGATTTTGGAGGTGAAGCATTGACTGTAAAAGAATTGGCTATAGCTGTACCATCTAATCCCAGAATATCTGCATAACGACGGATGAATCCTTGCACGTAAACTGGTTCTGGTAAGTCTTCAAAGTATGCTGCGTCTAGAGCTTTTAAGAAAGATAATCTAATATGTGTTTTAGCAGCTACTTCTTCTATACGTATAGATTTTTCTTCTCTTGCTTGTCGTAAATATCTACTTATTTCCTGCAATTGTTCTTTTTGTGTCTCATTTAATAGCGTCACGGGATGCTCCTAGTTTTAGCTAATGTTTATTATTCATTAGTTAGACTAATTAACCAAAGTAAATATCATTACTATTCCATGAAATAAGGGAGTTTTGTAAGGATTTTAATTCTAATTAGAAATTCTAATTGGAAAATATTAACCTTTTTTGGTTATTACAAAATTATTGTTTTTATCAATATTTGTTAAATGATCACAATTATGTCCATCATCATCAACAAATTACCGATTGTGTTACAAAAATGTTTCAAATTGCTACCTTTAGTAACAACAGTTGTAGCGATCGCATATGTCACAATCTGTATATTAATCTCACACAAACAAACTCGCTTAATATTTTTTCCCT
>JBODRP010000233.1:0-8952 GCA_050633005.1 Trichormus sp.
TATTCAAAAATTATGAACACCAAAGTATAGTTTTTGAGAAGATAAATTTCCGATTTTTGAAATTAAAATATTTTACTTTTTCTCTAACCAAAACAAATATTTTTGTACCTCTTACCAGCTAAAACTCAAGCCTAGATTACACTTTTATGCAAAATCAGCCAAAATTAGCAGTAATTAATTGACCTAATTTGCTCAATATCAACTTTGTTTAAGATAAGTTTTTTATTGTTTATCTGAAAATGGATATGTAAAATTTTTATGAGGTGCAAACGCTTTATATTAAATTTCAATTAAGAAAGCTAAAAACAGAAGTCAAAAGACAATTAGATTACAGAAAAATTTAACAATTATCGAGTTTTTGTATAAATAAAAACTTTGTATTACAGATAAATACTGAGACTAAATTAAAAAAATATTTGTTTTGAGATAGGTAGTACAAAAAGTACAATGTCCTTGTTTGAAACCCCTTATTTTAAGAATTATTTACCAGCAATACTAAATGAGTAATGAGTAATGAGTAATGAGTAATCGTATTTTTATGATGATTTCCAATCTTTGATATGGTTGTTGTTATCTAAATTTTTAATCACTTCGTCATATCTTTCTTCTATATCTTTACGGTCTTTTTCTTGTAATAGTTCTTCCCGACTAACCTGTAAAATCATGTCAGCATGATGCCTCAAAATTGTTTGATATTGGGGATTATTTGTATAGTTAGCAATAATAGCGATCGCAGATAATAAACGCATAGTAACTCCCACATCAGAACGCCCATACTGGCGAATTGAATTAAATGCAGCATCCATTAATTCGGAAAACTTTACACCTTCAGCAATGACGCGCAGTTTATGATGGTGGTAGCGATAAGGTGAAGGGAACTTTCGCTGTACAAGATGACAAAATCCGGCACTTAATTGGTCAATACAGCGAATTGCTGTAAAGGGATCATTCACAGCAGGAGAAAGGGCGCGTAGAGAGATTTCTACTAATTGATTGATCGGAAATTCTACATCCTGCTGTTCTGTCCGTTCTTTACCAATAATGAAAGCGTGATTAATTTTTTCAGTAGTTTTTTGATTCGCTTTCTCACCAGGAAAAACAAATACTAAATCGCTACCTTCAACTATAAACAATCCTGGTCGAGTATTCAGAAGTATGAGCAAATTATATTTACAAGCAGTTTTCATCAAAGCTTCGTCATCAATCGCCTGTAAATAACCAGTCTTATTGGCAGGAATTGGTAAAGATTCCTTGTCAAAGGATACGGGAATTTCTGCAACTTTTTCACTGTCTGATGGTTCACTACGCCCTATTTTTTCGGGAAATAGTCGATTAATAGCTAAATGTAAATCTGTACTCACATTTTGAATTACATGAGATGCCTGAATAATTGTCGAAGCATGATGAATAAAATAAATTAAAATTCCAATGCTAATAATTGCCAGTATAATCCCAACTGTCACCGCTAATTGTGGTACAAACTGACTGTATCCATCTCCTTTTCCCCGAATTGTTCTGAGTACAAATAGGCAATATATGAACGTACCAAGAAATGTACCTAAAACAACTTGATTACCTGTATCCTGCATGAAATTACGGAGAAGTCGAGGGCCGAAATTAGCAGCCGCTAGTTGCAGTGCCACGATAGTAATTGAAAAAGCTGTAGCTGCAACACTCACCATTGAACCTGCTACAGATTCTAATAGCGATCGCGCTCCATCTGCTCCCCCAGTGTACACCCACCAATAACTAATTTCTACCTTGTCTGTACGGTCAAGATTCAGCATGATGAAAGCTAAAGCCGTAGCTACTACCGCCATGACTGCCGGTATAAACCAATAACTAGAATGCAGTTGATCCCACATTTTGCTGATCTTGACGTTTCTCATGGCTCGTTGAGTTAAAAATCTACTTTGCCGTTGTTATCTTCTGAAGAATAGGCTTGAGCAAGTAACCTGAGCGAATCACTCACACGCCGAGGCTTTGGCACTTCACCTTTACCGGCTGGCCAGCCTTCACGCTGACGAGAACGGTTTCCGTCTGTTTCTTCGGTTTGGTCGTGAAATAGAATTTGTCGTGTTGGGTAGGGCAAATCAATGCCGTGTTCAACATAGAGCTTTTGCTTAATTGCAGAGATTACCTTATCTCGTGAAGATAAATCATCTGCCCGGCGTGGTGGTTTTATCCACCACCGCACCCGAATATTAACACTACTTTCGGCAAGTTCCATTGCCAACACATCAGGGGCAGGATCTTTTAAAACTTCATCTATGCTATGTAGTGCCTCTAACATCAACTGCTTGGCTAGGTCAATGTCATCGCCGTAGCCAATACCAACATCGTATTCTAAGCGGCGGTAATCAAAGGCAGTGTTGACAGTCACCGAATTAGTAAATAACTCAGCATTAGGAATCACAATTCGCCGACCATCATAAGTTCTGATTGTCGTTGCCCGTGTCTCGATATTTTCAACAGTCCCCTCAAAACCTTTAAAAACAATTTGATCATTAATTTGAAAAGGTTCAGTCAATAATATTAAAATTCCTGCCAGGAAGTTTTGCAGAATATCGCGGAAGGCAAAACCAATAGCAACACCACTAATTCCTAAAAGCTGCACCAAATCACCAGCCCTAAATGTAGGAATTACAATGGAAAGGGCAACAAACAACCCAATCAAAACCGTTGCGCCCTGGGCTAACCTGCCCAACACTAATCCTAGATTGCGAGCGTAGCGACGATGGCGAGTTAATCGCTTAACTAGTGCCTTAATTCTACTAGCAATAAACAAAAAGAATATAAAAACAATCAACGCTAAGATAATGTTTGGTAGCAAAGCGATGAAACCATTAATCATGCTTTGAACCTTATCCAAAGCGGTGGAGATTTCTGCATTCATGAACTTTCCTCATGTAATTTTGGATGTGTTATTGATTGGAACTTTCTTCAGGAGAGGGAAATCTTAACTGGCAACATACAACAGTGAAGTTTTCTCATGAGAAACAAAGTTTCTTGTCTGTTCCCCATTCCCTGTTCCCCGTTCCCCGTTCCCCGTTCCCTGTTCCCCGTTCCCCGTTCCCTTTTACCTTTGATGTAATAATTGTTGAATTTCCTCCCGTAATGCAGCGATTTCACTTTGCAAAAGTTGAATAGATTTCGCTCCGGCTAACTCTGCTTGATCATCATCAGCATCACGGCCAATAAAAAACGTCGCTAGAGTTGCAGTGACATAGCCAAACACAGCAAAGGCATATAATGCTAAGAAAAAACACAGTACTCGACCTTCAGGGGTTTGAGGGGAATACTCAGAACCCATCGTTGTCATTAACATAGCTGTCCACCATAAAGCAGTGCCGTAATTGTGCAGCCCAGATTCCCCAGGTACTTCATTTTCAAACGCATACATCCCTGCTGCTCCTAGTACAGTCACAATCGTGGTTAACGCCACAACATAACCAAATCCTCGACGGCTCACACTTGCTGCTAAAACCCGCATACCTCGGTTAGCACGAGTCATGACTCGCAAGAGTTGCAACCCTCTTACAGCCCGTGTTGTTTGTAGTATTTTGATAACTCGGATAATCCGAAAAGTCCGCAATGCAGGTAATAACAGAGAAATAGCTGTTAGCCAATTGCTTTTAATATAAGAAGGTCGATGAGGAGCGATCGCTAATTTTAGTAGAAAATCTAAAATAAAAATTATCCAGATAGTAATACTAATAGCTTGCAGTAAAGGATTTAACCCGTCGATAATTTCGATGATAAATAATCCTAGCCACACAAACCCCAACACCAGCATTGGAGTTTCTAGCCAATCTTCCAACTGTTGCAAAACCTCGCTGCGTTCCCTTTCTAGGGCTTGTTTTTCTGAAAACATACTCAATACTCATGAATTTTTCCCCTACACCCCTTTCTTCTGAGGCATTTCCAACACCTTGACATCAACTAAAGGTGTAATATTAAAATCTTGTTTTAGTAAATTAGTTTGAATTGCTTGGGTAAGGCGATCGCTAATTTCTTGATTAGATGCTGTAACTTCGGGTTGACGCTGCACGTAAATCACACACAGCAGGGTATCCTGACTTTGAATGTTGGCGCGGGTGAAGCGCACGTTGGACTCAACTAATTTTGCTAAACCAACTTCTTCTACAGTTTTTTGTAATTCGGCGTTGGCTCGTTGGGCAAGGCTAGAGCGTTGTAAATTGGGAGAATTAATCAATTGCCAGCTGAGCAAACCTGTCAAGGCGATGATAGTCACCACCAAGGCCGAAAAGAATACTCGTTTTTCACCACGCTGATAGCGAGTTCCTTGAGGCGATAACCCGAAAAATCGAAACAAGAGGGCAGCAGATAAATTGATGCCGCATAGTTGCAAAAACAGCGAAAATACTCCAGAAATCACCATATCCCACCTGCCAATGGCACTGGACATCCCAACAATTCCCGCAGGTGGGGCTAAAGAAGCAGCCACTAACATTCCTGTAGCTGCCCCAGATACTAAACTACTCCGCTCCGACTGTACTAAGTTGAGCGCGCCTGCTGCTCCGGCTGCTAATGGTAAAATTACCGCCACGGCTGAAACTTGACTGTTTTCTACCATCAGACTCGTCGCAATTTCTTGCTGCATGATTAAACTTAGTAGCCAAGTTGTGACAATTGTGACAGCTAAAGCGACAAAATAGCGTAAAATACTACGTTGTAGAAGTTGGCGATCGCCCCAAGCCGTAGCAATGGCTGTATTCATGGCGGGGCCTGCAAACGGTGCAATTAGCATCGCCGCCACCAGTAAATAACTTGTGTTCGTATACAAACCAATCCAAACTACAAAACCTGCAACTGCGGCATAACCAAGGAAGCCTCGCCAAGAGCCGACACTTTGCAAACCCGATAGCAAAATTTCAATCGGACTGCGTTCCTCTATATCTATAACCTGCTTGGGTGCTTCCGATGCAGGCGGTTGCAGAGCCATCACCCCAGTTGGGATGAGTGTAATGTGTACCTTGGACAAGTTTTGCAATTCCTCTAGGACTTTTCCCACCTCTCGATTAGAAATGTTAGCCATCACCACATCAATTGGTTCGTCAGTATTGGCTGCAAATTGTGCCAAGTTTGCGCCGTTATGAGATTCGACGATATCCAGAACAGCTTGTCCGTTACCTCGCGGTACTTGGATAATGAGTTGACGCATTTTCACCTCCTACCGCTAACAATCTTGCTTTTTGAGGCGATCGCTCTACTACCTAAAGAAATATTTTGGTAAAAATACGCTTTTTTTACTGTTAACAGTCAGCAACAAAAAAAATAATAATTTCCATCATAATTTTATGTCCAAAGAGATAAACGGTTTCACACTTTAGCAGTAATTTGCATGATAAATTGCATGATTCCGCTATAAAACAACTATTTATTATTTACTATTGAATTATTAGCAAAATTAACAGTTACTAGTCAGGAATGAAGTCTTTATTACAATCTTGATACCAATTTTTTGCATTACTTCAAATAGTTTATTTTTTCCAATATTTCTAATAAAAACAATATGAGGTATATATAATGAGTAGTTTCATGCAGTTAGCATCAGCAGGGTTATCTTTACTAACTTTAAATTTGACAGTAATTGCAGTGGGAGCATTAGAAACCTATGCTCAATCTTCATCTGTCAATAACTTTAGTGATGTTCCTGCTAATTACTGGGCAGAACCATTTATTCAAGGATTAGCCGCCAGAAATATTGTTGTTGGCTATCCTGATGGAACATTTCGACCAAAACAGCCAATAGATAGAGATGAGTTTGCTGCAATCATTCGTAAAGCTTTTGATCAACCGGCAGTTCGTCAGATTGCAAGTGGTGCTGTATATAAAGATGTTTCTACTGATTATTGGGCTGTTCGTCCCATTGAAGAAGCCTATCAGCAAGGATTTATGAAGGGTTATTCTGGGGGTTATTTTCGTCCCAATCAACCTGTTTCTAAAGTCGAGGCTATAGTTGCCTTAAATAGAGGTTTGGATTTAACATCTGGCGCATCAGCTGTTACCCAAACTCCTCCCCCACAAAGATCAGTACCTCAACAAACTCAACCTATAGCCAGAAGAAGACCGATTTATCTTCCCTTGGCAATTACTAGTTTGATGCAGCCTTTAATTATTCCAAAAGCTCAGGCTATGCCTACTACACCCGCAACACCAAAAACAACCGAGCAACAGGCGGCAGTAGTTACTCAGCCAGCATCATCAATTGTGAATCAGACTTACGATGATGCCAACAAAATTCCAGAATATGCTGTAGGTAGTGTAGCCGCCGCCACCAAGCAAAATATAGTTGTCAACTATCCCAACCCAAAATTGCTGAATCCCAATCAACCTGCTACTAGAGGTGAAATTACAGCTTTAATTTATCAAACCTTAGTTGCTCAAAATAAAATACAACCTCTAGCAACTGATTTATCAGCAAATCAATACATTGTTCACACTCCCAACAATAACCAAAATCTTCAATAAGACCAACTTTAAAAAATACGAATTGGTTTAAATTGGCATAACTAATTCTCACTATCCAGATATCACTCTTGAGCAAGAAGGAGGAAAAACCCTAAATTTTTATCATTGTAAATATCGCATTAGGAGAACAAACAATATGGCTTTATATAAACTAGATGAGTTCGCTACTAGCTATGGCAATGCTGAATTTGATAACTATGACATCAATGATTTTGATGTCTATTCAGACATCAACAATGAGCGAGTTGGTACTGTCAAACAGATTTTAGTAGATGATGCGGGTCGGTTTCGCTATTTAGTAGTTGATACAGGTTTTTGGTTCTTTGGTAGACAAGTATTGTTACCAATTGGCCGTTCTCGCATAGATTACAATAATCGACGGGTATATGCTATTGGTTTAACGCAGGAGCAAGTTGAGAACTTACCAGATTTTAATAATTTGGAAGAAATTGATTATGATTATGAGGAACAAGTGCGGGGAGTGTATCGCCCAGTAGGCGATCGCCAATCAACAGTTGCTCATGATCGTAATACATATAACTATGACAATGAGCCAAATCTTTACGGAATAAATGAGCGGGATCATCAAAACCTCAGACTATATGAAGAACGTTTAGTTGCCAATAAATCCCGTGTGAAAACTGGAGAAGTAGCTGTTGGTAAACGTGTAGAAACTGAAACTGCAAGAGTTGCTGTCCCAGTGGAAAAAGAACGGGTAGTAATTGAACGCACTACACCAGAAGAAGGCATTAGAACCGTATCTCCGGCTGAAGCTGACTTCCGTGAAGGAGAAGTAACTCGCATGGGTATTTATGAAGAAACTCCCGAAATTCACAAAGAACCCGTTTTACGCGAGGAAGTGAAAGTTAAGAAAGTAGTAGATCAGGATGCAGTTACAGCCGAAGAAACTCTCCGTCGTGAACAACTAGACATCGATCAAGATGATCAGCGATTACGTGGTAGAAGCAGCTAATACCAATCAATTTCATCTGAATTTACACATATTTATATCCCCCTAAATCCCCCTTAAAAAGAGGGACTTTGATTCTAGTTACCCCCTTTTTCAAGGGGGGTTAGGGGGGATAAAATCATATGCAGCTTCATAAAGAATTGGTGTAAGTAACTTTCAGATTACTATTATTAATTAAGGCCGCACCCCTGAACCTGCGGACACCCCAAAATACTAAACCCGCTACCAGCACTTACCTAATGTGGAATTATGATGCTGGTGGGAGATATGGACTAGGAACAAACCTCCTTTATCTGTGCATTCCCCTCTACATAGGTTGGCATAAGTCTGGGAGTGATTTAATTGTCATATAGCAATCCGGAATGATTTATGAGAAAATACGGAGAAGATTGTCAAGTATGCTGTGTAACTAAATTACGGATATAGCCATGTGGATGAAATTGCTAGAAAATTTTATCAAAAATAGTCAGGATAAGCGTGAAATCCAGCGAGCTACAGCAGTCAAAATGCTGTTATGTGGTTATAAGCATGAAGAAATCATGCCGATATTAGGTGTTTCTAGCGGGTTCATCAGCACATGGAAGAAAGCCTTTTTTAAAAATGGAGTAGATGGCTTAAAGAGGAGATACAAAGGCAGTCAAGGATTGCTCAATGAGATGCAACTCCAGGAGGTAATCGAATGGTTACAAACAAAGGATACATGGACTTTGAATGAGTTAGAGTACCAGATTGCCGCCAAGTATGGTGTGACATTCGCCTCTAAACAAAGTTACTATGATTTGTTTGAGACAGCGCGTATTAGATGGAAGAAAGCACAAGCCAATAATCCAAAACATGATCCAGTAATGGTCGCCTCAAAAAAAAAGAGATTTGTGAGTTATTGGCAGCGCGACGTGCTGAAATAGAGTCGGGAGAGCTAGTGGTATTCATGATTGATGAATGTCATTTACTCTGGGGCGATATATGTGGATATGTGTGGGGAAAAACTACTGAACGCGTCACAATTCCAGTAATTAATGCCCGTGAGAAACAAACATATTACGGGGCATTAGACTACAAAACTAAGGAATTTCTGATTTATCCAGCCAAAAAAGGCAACTCAGAAAACACAATTAAGTTTTTAGAATATCTTCGTGTACAACGTCCTCAAGCACAATTATTAATTATTTGGGATTTGCAAGTTACCACCGTTCCCAACCCATCAAAGATTATTTAGAATCTTTAAATACTCAACTCCAACCAGAGGATTGGTTAGTTACTTGTGTTCGCGTAGCTTTTCGCAGAAAAAGATTTGCGCCCCATGCTCCACA
This sequence comes from Trichormus sp., assembly GCA_050633005.1. Lineage (GTDB taxonomy): Bacteria > Cyanobacteriota > Cyanobacteriia > Cyanobacteriales > Nostocaceae > Trichormus. Next base: position 8,776 of record JBODRP010000233.1, read on the forward strand.
ACAAAATCCTGTAGAAGATGTTTGGTTACAAGCGAAAAGATTAATTCGAGAGTTTTATTTTCTGTGTGATTCTTTCTCTGTAGTCAAGAGTTTATTTGAGCTATCTGTACATTGTCAAATATTTAACTTTCCTAAGTTACATGAATATGGTGTTTTCTCATGAATCATTTAGGATTG
>JBODRP010000234.1:0-8942 GCA_050633005.1 Trichormus sp.
GAGTCTGAGATGGCTAGTAAACTTTTCATTTCATCGCCCCGCAAGGGGATGGAAACAAGAGTGGTCTGTCCACCCTTGACTTTTAGGGAAAATCTGCTTTTCATTTCATCGCCCCGCAAGGGGATGGAAACTCCCAACATTATGGTTATGAATTAAGATAAAATAGAAACTTTTCATTTCATCGCCCCGCAAGGGGATGGAAACTTCAAACTCAAAATCGACAGCAGTCTGTCCCGGGATTCTTTTCATTTCATCGCCCCGCAAGGGGATGGAAACAATAATGTCAATGCCGAGAAATTGAAGAAGGAAGACTTTTCATTTCATCGCCCCGCAAGGGGATTGAAACTCTCGACCGACACGCAGCACATTAGCTGCTTCAAACATCAGAAACCGGGTTTTTGTGGCTAAAAAGACCGAAGTTTCGTTGAGTTAACTTAAAAAACCCGGTTTCTCAGCCTCAAGAATCGTGACGTATTTGCTGCGAACATCGCTAGTTTAGGCTACATTTCGGCTTGATTGTTGTCTAATACCAATTCTCTATGAAGTTGCGCCAAATAAATGATGTAGAGACGTTGCATGCAACGTCTCTACAGTACTGAGCTATAAGTAAAAATATTTACTTACTATGACTACAGGGAAGTTCAATGATAAATTCTGTTCCTTGTCCTGGGGTGGATAAACACTTAATATTACCGCGATGTTTTTCCACAATTATTTGATAACTGATAGACAAACCTAAACCTGTGCCTTTACCGGGTTCTTTGGTAGTAAAGAAGGGGTCAAAAATTCTAGCGGCTAATTCTTCCGGGATTCCGAAACCATTATCAGATAATTTAATAATAATTTTCTGATCTATATTCGTTGTACTAATCTCAATAGTTAATGGTATTTGGGGGCAAGTTTTTGACATCTGCAAATGTTTATTCCAGATAGTTTGAAACTTGTCTTCTAATGCGTCGATACTATTAGATAATAGGTTCATAAAAACCTGATTTAGTTGTGCGGGATAACATTGAAGTAAAGGTAAATTGCTATATTCTTTGATGACTTGAATTGCTCGACGTTGACCATTATCTTTGAGGCGATGTCCCAAAATTAGTAATGTACTATCTAGTCCTTCATGGATATCTACAGATTTCAATTCAGCATCATCGGTACGAGAGAAATTTCTTAATGAAAGCACAATTTGCAAAATTCTTTCCGTACCCATTTTCATGGAATCTAGTGTTTTAGGTAAATCATCAATCACATATTCTAAATCTAATTTTTTTGTTTCTGCTTGGATCTCTGGAAATTGTGATTCATGTTGACGATAAAGCTGTAATATATGACAAATATTTTGAGTGTATTCATTTAAATGGATAAGATTACCAAAAATGAAATTGACAGGATTATTAATTTCGTGGGCAACTCCAGCTAGTAATTGTCCGAGTCCTGCCATTTTCTCTCCCTGAATTAATCGGGTTTGAGTTTGTTTTAATTCATGCAAAGTTTGAGTCAGTTCTAAAGTTTGACGTTTGGTTTGTTCCAATAATTCTGCTTGTTGAATGGCAATTCCTAGTTGTACACCCACTTGAGCTAATAAGTTGATTTCTTCATCTTTCCAATAGCGGGGTTGGGAGTTTTGATAAGCTACTAATAATCCCCATAATTGTTCGCCTTGGCGAATGGGAACAAAAGATTCGTTGCGGGGTAATTTATCATCCTCGTCTGTGTCTTCAAAGGTTTGTAAAACTATTGGTTGCATTTGTGTTACAGGTTTCCAGCCATCTTTGAAGGAATCAGCCACAAATTTACCGCTCCAATCGGAGTTAAAGCGATATATAGCAACTCGTTCTACTTCTAACAATTCCCGCACAGCTTGAGTAGTGGTTTTAAAAATAGTTTTGATATCAAGGGACTGACGAATTTTATCAATGGTTGCAGCTAGTAATTCTTGCCGTTCCATTGCTTTTTCTCGCTCGTTAGCTTCTGCTAACTGGACGGCTTGAATTTTAACTTGTGTTAAATAGGAATCTTGTTTTAAAGCAACTCCTAGTTGTTCGGCAATTTGGCTAACAAATTCAATTTCTGAGTCTTGCCAATCACGGGGAGCTTTACATTGGTGAATACACAATAGTCCCCACAGTTCACCCTCTTGGATAATCAGGGGTGCAACTAGATTGGCACGGACTTGAAATCGTTCTAAGATGTGGATGTAGCAGCTGGGAAAACTGCCTTGATAAATATCAGCGATCGCATTAACTCGACCTTGAGCATAAAGTCCTGCAAAGTTTTCCCCAAAGCAGTAATCATAAACTTTTTCTGCTACTGCCGAATTACAACCATCAGCGACATCTTCATAGACAAATTCTCCTTCCCAATCTGCTTGCTTGTCAAACTGGAAGACTCCTACTCGATCTGCTTGTAGCAGTTGTCGCACCTCAGTGACAGAAGTTTGAAAAATTGTTTCTAAATCTAGGGATGCTCGAATCCGATTAATCACACTAGTTAGTGTCTTTTGTTGTTCTGCTTGGTATTGGGCTGCTAATAAAAGCTTGTTATGTTGTAAGCCTACTCCTAAGTTTTCAGCTATTTGGCTGACAAATTCAATCTCTGAAGGCTGCCAAATTCTCGGCTTACTACATTGATGCACGCACAATAAGCCCCAGAGATTACCTTGTTTGAGTAGGGGTACTACTAAATTAGCTTTAACTTGAAATTTGCCCAGAATCTCAACATGACAATCACTTAATTTCGCCTCATAGATATCAGCTACAGCTTGCACTCGGCCTTGTTGATAATAGGCTGCAAATTGTTCTCCAAAACAGTGATCATAGACTTTGGCAGCTACAACTGAATCCCAACCAGTGGCGACATCTTCAGAAATAAACTCTCCTGTCCAGTCTTGTTGAGGGTCAAATTGGAAAACGGCTACTCTGTCAGCTTGTAGCATCTGCCTGACTTCGGTGACAGTAGTCTGAAAGATTTTGTCTAAATCTAGGGATTGGCGGATGCGAGTAATAACACCAGTTAAGGTCTTCTGTTGTTCTGCTTGATATTGAGCTTGGGCTAATAACTCGTGGTGGCGCAAGGCTACACCAATTTGTGTGCCGATTTTAATTAAAGATTCAACTTCATAAGCTTGCCACTCTCTAGGAGCAGAATTTTGGTAAGCTGCGATGACTCCCCAGAGTTGATCACCTTGAAGAATTGGTGCAGTAGCAAAGGCTTTGGCCTGAAATTGTTCTAACAAAACAACATGACATTCACTTAATCCAGTTTGATAAATATCGTTGGCAGTAAATGTCTGATTGTGGGCGTAACGTCCCCCTTGGTTTTCTTGTAAGTAGGTATCGTTAATTACAGGTTGCACATCTACTAACGGTGTCCAACCTTCAGCGAAGGATTCAGCGACGAAGTTGCCACTCCAGTCAGGATTAAAACGAAATATAGCAACTCGGTCAGCTTGGAGTAACTGACGAATTTGGTGAGTTGTGCTTTGAAAAATAGTTTCAATATCTAAGGGTGTACGAATTTGATCAACAATTTGATAAATTACTTGATCACGCAAGGCTGCTTGCGCTAATTTGGCAGCTTGTAATTCGACTTCTTGCAGATGCTGGGCTTGTTGAATAGCAATAGTGAGATGATCAGCAATTTGGCGAATAAATTCAATTTCTGATTCTGTCCATTGACGAGGTTCTCTACATTGATGAATACAAATTAATCCCCACAAATCCCGATTTCTTAATAAAGGAACAATCAGGTTAGCACGTACTTGAAATTTACCGAGAATTTCTATATGGCAATCACTGAGTCCTGCGGCATAAATATCTGCAACTGCTTGTACTTTTCCCTGTTGATAATGAGCTGCGAACTTTTCGCCAAAACAGTGGTCGTAGACTTTAGCTGAAATGGCTGATATCCAATCTGGGGCAACATCTTCAGAAATAAATTCTCCTGCCCAGTCTTGTTGAGGATCAAATTGAAAAATTGCCACTCGGTCAGCATTTAACAACTGGCGCACTTCTTGGACAGTAATTTTGAGAATTTTATCTAAGTCTAGAGATTCCCGTATTCTACGAATTACTCCGGCTAGGGTTTTTTGTTGTTCTAATTGTTCTTGTAGTTGAGTGCTAGATAATAACAGTGGATTTGTGGGTGATTCCATAGCAGTCAGTTTTTTAGATGAGATGATGGATACTTTTTATATCTGAAGTAAAGAAGAACCCTGGAACAATACCGAGTAGATCATTGGTTTTTCAAGATGCAATGTTTCTAAACGCGATGAATCGCCTCTCTACAAAATGATATTTTTGATGTTTGGGCTATGAGTAATTTCAAAATATGGTCGTTTTTATATTTCCCATTTTTGGCTAGTGATACACAGATAAGCTATGCTGTGTTGGTCATGATCACGTAAAATTAGCCTGACAGACTGCAAAATTTCCGGTTTAATTTAGTCAGAGATGCAGACTGCAACAGTTGTCGGGTATTATTTGTGAGCAATCAAGACCAAAAACCCTCTCGTTCTTTCGCTGGAATTGCTGGCATTGTTGCCGCAGCCACGTTAATTAGTAAAGTATTTGGTTTAATTAGACAGCAGGCAATAGCAGCTGCTTTTGGTGTAGGTGCAGCTGCTACGGCTTATAGTTATGCCTATGTCATCCCTGGATTTTTATTAGTGTTACTAGGGGGTGTGAATGGGCCGTTACATAGTGCGATTATTAGCGTTTTAGCCAAGCGCAAGCAAGAAGAAGCTGCCCCCTTAGTAGAAACGGTGACTACTTTGGTGGGGGGTGTGCTGTTGCTGGTGACAGTGGCGCAAATTGTCTTTGCTGGTAATATTGTTGATATTGTGGGTTATGGCTTGGATGCTAAAACGAGAGCGATCGCCATTCAACAGCTGCAAATTATGGCCCCGATGGCTTTATTTGCTGGGTTGATTGGCATTGGTTTTGGTACTCTCAACGCCGCTAATCAATATTGGTTACTTTCTATTAGTCCCCTATTATCTAGCGTGACGGTGGTAGTTGGGATTGGTGTATTGGCTTTGCAGTACGGCAAAGACATCATTAAGCCAGAATACGCCTTCATCGGTGGCATAGTTTTAGCGGCGGGAACTTTAGCTGGGGCTATTCTTCAGTGGGTAGTGCAGTTAATTGTACAGTGGCGGCTAGGACTCGGTACATTAAGGCTCAGGTTTGATTTTCAATCCCCCGGAGTGCAAGAAGTCATTAAAATCATGACTCCAGCAACAGTCTCTTCCGGGATGATGCCAATTAATGTGGCGACTGACTTGTATTTTGCTAGTCCCATTCAGGGGGCGGCGGCTGGTTTTAACTATGCCAATTTATTAGTACAGACTCCCTTGGGGATTATTTCTAATATTATTTTGTTGCCCCTATTACCCATTTTCGCCAAACTCGCAGAACCAGAAAACTGGCCAGATTTAAAGTTACGCATTCGTCAGGGGTTATTACTAACTGCTGTAACAATGTTGCCTTTGGGCGCGTTAATGGTGGCGTTGTCTGTGCCAATTGTGCAGGTAGTATATGAGCGTGGTGCATTTAAACAGGAGGCTACGCAGTTAGTTTCATCACTACTTATCTCCTACGGGATTGGGATGTTTGCGTATTTGGGGCGTGATGTTTTGGTACGGGTATTTTATGCTTTAGGTGATGGGCAAACACCTTTTCGTATCAGTACCTTTAATATTCTCTTAAATGCTTTACTAGATTGGATTTTAGTAAAACCTTTCGGCGCGCCTGGTTTGGTGTTAGCTACAGTAGGTGTAAATTGTAGCTCGATATTAATGCTGTTATGGTTACTGCACCGTCGTCTCGATGGTTTACCGTTACGTGAGTGGAGTTTACCAATTTTAGGGTTGACGGCTGGTAGTGTAGTAGCTGGTGTGGCTAGCTTTGCCACATTAGTGGGTACTCAAAAATTATTAGGTACACAGGGTTTAATTATTCAAATCTTGCAGTTGTGCGTATCTGGTTTAGTGGGGATTTTGGTATTTGCTGTTATTGCTTCATTAATGAAAATACCAGAGGTGAATAGTTTTGCTGTGCGGATGCGTCAAAGATTTTTTAAGAGATAGTATTGGGAATTGGGAATTGGGCATGGGGCATTGGGCAATTCAATTTTGGATTTTGGATTTTAAATTTTGGATTGGATTTCAATCTAAAATCCAAAATCTGAAATCTAAAATTCTTTCCCTTGTCTACCTTGTCTTCACCATCACACCCTTAATTTCCCTGTGCTGGAATGAGGCTAGCGGTTTGAGTTGCGCTATCCCAAACTATCCAATTAAAAGTTTCATCGACATCAGCTTGATTATTTGTGACTTTAAAATAAAGCTTGTTTGCACCTTTAGGTTCAATGGCGAAGTCAGCATTTTGGGCGTAGACAACGATAAAGCCTCTGTCTCTTAAACAATACATTGCCCAAGCTTTTAATGATTGTTTATGTGGTTCGTGGGGAATGGGTGGTTTTTGAATTACGTCTTCAATTACCTGAAATATTTTTGCTGACATATTTACTACTGTGGATCACAACGAATTTCAATCATAAAACCATCGGGGTCATAAAAATACACACCCCTACCAGTAGGACGACTGACTGGGCCATGCGCGATCGCAATCTGATTTTCTCGCAAAACTGCCACCGCTTGTTCAAATAATTGCGGGTCAATGTCAAAGGCGAGGTGATATGCTCTAGTAAAACTTTGTTCTGGATCTGGATTTGGTGGTGTTAAATCCGGTGTCCAAAATAAATCTAAAATTGTACCGTCAGGGGTAACAAAGTTAGCAACTTTCCCCTCCGTGACTAGTTCCACCAAAGTAGCTGGAACTTCCTTCCCAGTCAGTTCATGCAATCCCAAAATAGTACCGTAAAAATATCGAGAAGCCTGCATATCTTTCACATTTAGCGCAATGTGATGCACCTTCCGTAAATTCCCAGCAGCAAGAACACTTTTCATAAAACCTCTCACCTGTTCCGAGTCCCCAGTCCCCAGTCCCCAGTCCCTCTCTACCTCCGATATTCATCACCACAATCACCAATTAACTCATACAAATCCCGTGATTTTTGGGATATGCTATTGATGCGATCGCTATCTTCAGCATCTAAATTCAAACTAAACACTTTGGCGTTATCTTCTATATGTTCAGCTATCCCCAGTCTTGCACCAACTATCACGCCACCGACAGATGGTTTATCTAAAATGTATCTGACTGCGACGTTTGCAATACTGACTTGATGTTTATCAGCGATGGCTTTGAGGGTAGATAATAACTCTTGAAATAATTGCCAACCCCCCCAAGCATCAATCATATTTTTGTATTTTCGCAAGCTGACTGTAGTTAAATCAAAGCTACGTGGTTCTGGTTTACCCACATACTTTTCTGATAGAAAACCACCGCAAAGTGAACCGTAAGTAAAAAGTTTAATGTCATGCTGCTGACAAAACTTAACCATATTCACTTCTGGACGACGGTCAACTAAAGAAAATTGTACTTGATTCGATACAATTTTAATACCTGCTTCGGTAATAATTTGCAGATGTTCGGTATCAAAATTAGTTAAAGCTAAATGTTTAATTTTGCCCTCATGTTGCAGTTCAGCCATATATTTGAGAGCATCCAAATAATTTTTATCTTGATATTCCCACCAATGAAACTGCATTAAATCCAGAGATTTGACATCCATTCTTCGCAGAGAAATATCAATATTTTCCTCAACGAATTTCTTTGTCATCTTCCCAGGACGAGGCACCCATTTTGTAAAAGCTTGTACTTGAGATAAAGCCTCTTGTCCACGGCTAGCGGCTAACTGACGGCGAAATTCTCCAATAAAATCTTCTGCGGGGCCATAGTGGTCTGCTAAATCCCAAGTTGTATAACCTGCATCGACATATTTAAACATACTTTCAATGGCAGCTTTGGGATTAATTCTGCCATGTGCGCCGGATACTTGCCACATTCCATTTAATATCCGACAAATATTTAAATCAGGCGTAAATTGTAACCGACTTTCTATTGGTAGATTCATTGTTTTTGAATTTTGAATTTTGAATTTTGAATTGACTACCGCCAACCTTTTTCAGCTTGTTCTAAAACATAAGTAGCAACATCTTGAATTTCTTGCTCACTGAGGCGGTCTTTGAATGCGGACATATTACTTTTACCATTACTCACAATGGCTGTAATTGCCTCTAGAGAATCCATACCATATCTTTTTAGGGCTTTTTTTTGTAAGTTTTTACCACGCCTGATGATGTTACCACCATTAATATGACAACCAGCACAGTGAACACTAAAGATATTCGCACCATTGGCTGTATCTGCGGCATTCACTGGCAATGCTAAAGCAGTGGTCATCAATAACATGATAAATAATAATGTGATTATTTTTTTCACGGATATTATTCCTGTTAATTATCATAATTATCAACCAATACCTATCTTCTCATATAGTAGGCATTAGTGAAGCTGAACAGAGTTATTGCTGACACAGATATTCTCAATGCTACCGCAGCTAGTTGGGCTTATAACCCTGCCAAATTCTATCTAAAGGAAGTGCCTAAACTGAAGAATACACATCATAATATTCTTATAAAACTATGATTAGCTAAATAATAGAGTTGAAAATGACTAATATCAAAGAGCAAATACAATCTGATTTGCAACAAGCAAAAGCCACTGGTCAGTTAAGAACTGAGCGCATTCGTGAAATTGTCAAATCAGCAGTTGCTCAAGTAACTGCTGAGTTTAAAGAAGGTTCACATGAAATTCGTGAGATTGTCAAAGATGCGGTTTCAGTGGTAATTGATAATCTTCAAGATAGAGGTACGGAGTTAAAAGAAGAAGTCACAGCATCAATAGAAGGAGCAATTGAAGGAGTTAACACCAAAAGACATGAATCTATAGTGAAAACTCAGTCAGAATTGCAAA
>JBODRP010000235.1:0-8910 GCA_050633005.1 Trichormus sp.
GTGGTGGACTAAACCCCGGTAATAGTTTTAATGTCCCGAAATTAGGGGTTTGTGCAATTACAGGGCTAGTAATGACAGCTGCTAATAAAGCTGACAGCCATGCACCACCTAAATTTAGCCTGGAAAGAGGGTTTTTCATATTAACCTGGGAAATATGCTTTTATAACAATAAAGATATATACATATTCTATTTAAAAATTTTCGCTGAAATTCTATAAAAATGTGACACATTTTCATGCGCCACATTTAATTTTTTTTAAAGGAATTGTAAATTTAAATTATGATGCACAATTAATCACCTATTGATGGTAATTCGCAGTTATTTGCATCATCTCGGCTAGAGTTTTTAGGGATTGAGTCCTATAAAAACTGCACCTTTGAGGGTTTCTGTGTCACTACTATAACTGCTGAAGGTGAGCGATCGCAGTTGATTAAAAAATGGTTTACCAAGCACTTCCAAGAGCTTAAGAATAGGTAACTGTCGCTCTAACAAATTGTGACTTTTATTCCAGTCAAGATACACATAACCTTGATTTGGTTCGGGAATTACCGCCAGACTATTTTGAAAGTCACGGTTTTTGAGAACAGAATCATTCTGATTGGTAAAAACTTCATTAATTGTTGCTAAATCAGAGGTAAAGACTTCGTAATTTCCCAATGTTGTATGTATGCCTTTCACCTTAGCTTCTACAGTAAATGAAGGTTGAGTTTGATCCGCAGATTTTTTAGTATTGGCGATTAATTCTGTCCAGGCGGCGACTTTTTGCTGATCCAAACTCAGAGAATTAGTGTTGAGTCCTTGAGAAGAAGCGATCGCATCTAAACGGGCAATTCCATCTGCAATACTATCTTGTTTTTCCACCACAAACACCCAACCAGGCTCAGTTTTACCACCACGGGGAATTAATCCCAGCGCATATTCCCCTTGCACCCAGCTAAATACATCCTCTCCCAAGTTCATCCCCCAAGCTTTTTGAATAGCTAATAGAGGTTGTTCTAACCGGGAAATTACATCTGTTCCTGAACCGGAGATGGCTGTTTTAGCTTGTGTCCAGAGTTTACCTAAATCGCTGTTACCCAAATGATCTAAATGAGAACCACCAATGACTACGCCTGCGGATGGCGGAATGTATTGCAATGCGCCTACAGGTTGGGACAATGGGGAAGATACTGGCGTAACTTCAGAGGTAGCGAGAAAACTAGTTTCTGCTAACACTCCCTTGGGGTTTAACGTCAGAGCAATCACTTGACTATCGTAAATCGGTTCTGGTAGTTCTAAACCTTGCCATTGCGCCAAAGCAGGGAGATTAAAGAAAGTCACCGCCATAGCACCCTTTGGCAACTTTTCCATAGCTTTTTGGTATCGGGGAGAACTAGTCAAATTTAAGTCAGGTGCTTGCACATTATTAATTGCATCCCGCAGCACTCGAATATCATTGGCAAATAATACAAAGTTATCCACCACCGTAGCCGCTAGAGGTTGTTGCTGGGGTTGTGCGTCGTCATAAATCAACCTAGCACCGTTATATTCCTCCGTAGCCAAGTTTGCTCCCGCTAACACCCGTTTGGAGAATAATAAATCAACAAACTCACTGCTGGCTTCTGGTTTTTCTGTAGCTAGAGCCATTAAATAGCCAGGCTGCTGACGATTTTCGGGATCACGATCAATATCTTGGGTAGTGACAGCCAGAGTAATTTCATTTCCTAGCCAGGGTTGAATATCTTGGCGATAATCTAGACCACTATTGGCTAATAAACCAGTTTTAATTTTAGATAATTCCCCCGAACTTTCCCAAGTTTGTAAACGGTCAGGATTTACTAGTAAAGATACTGTAACAGGTGCAAGTTTAGACACAAAGATAGCAGCACCAGACTCAGAAGTAGAACTAGAAGCAATCAGACTGACTGGAGTTTTAGCAAAAAACCAGTAACCAGCTGCGATCGCTGCTATCACCAGTGCGATCGCAGCAGCTACGATAAAACCAGAAAATGAACGTTGTGTATTCACTCTATTACCTATCTAGCACGAAGGTTTACAGAATTGGGCATTGGGAATGGGGCATGGGGCTAATAAATTCAAAATTCAAAATTCAAAATTCAAAATTAAAGAATTGTTCTCCCCCTGCACCCCTGCTCCCTGCTCCCCTGCCTCCCCAGTCCCCAATCTCCACGTTTTCTGTCAACATGAATAATATAGGATTGTTAAAAAAAACGACATGACAGGGAATATTTCTGGTCAACCCATTACTCAAATTAGTGTAGAAGAACTCGCACAACATCTAGCTACTAATGATGCAAATATTCAGTTAATAGATGTACGTGAACCCCAAGAATTAGCACTGGCACAAATTCCAGGTTTTGTGAACCTACCACTAAGTGAATTTACTCAGTGGTCACAGGAAATCCCTGCTATGTTCAATCCTGATGTCGAAACCCTGGTGCTATGTCATCACGGTATACGTTCTGCTCAAATGTGTCAGTGGTTACTAGCTCAAGGCTTTACCAACGTAAAAAATATTGCCGGCGGGATTGATGCCTATTCTATCGTCGTTGATCGTTCTATTCCCCAGTATTGAAGGGGTGTAGGGGTGTAGGGGTGTAGGGGTGTAGGGGTGTAGGGGTGTAGGGGTGCAGGGGGAGAACAATTCTTTAATTTTGAATTTTGAATTTTGAATTTTGAATTTATTAGCCCCATGCCCCATCCCCGAAAAAATACGTATCCAAAAATACAATTTACTTGATTAATCTATAGAATAATACTGAAAAATATCAATATTTAGTTTGAATTAAAGCTTTTTGAGTTAAAAGTATGCTAGACCAAATAGCACCTGAATACTTTCACGTTACCGACTAAAATAGAAGTAAATATTTCGCTAATTTAATTAGCCAATTTTCAATTTTTTTTACAATTCAATTTCAAAATTTTTTTTAAAACTTGATTAAAATCTGCTTTCCAACCAACATATCCTATGCAAGTCCAGTTGACAAATCGACAACAGCATATACTTTGGGCAACGGTACGTCATTACATAGCTACAGCCGAACCGGTGGGTTCAAAAGCTTTGGTCGATGAGTATGACCTGGGCGTGAGTTCAGCTACCATTCGTAATGTAATGGGTGTCCTGGAGAAGTCTGGGTTACTCTACCAGCCACATACCTCCGCCGGCAGAGTACCGTCTGACTCAGGTTATCGCATTTATGTTGACCAGTTCATTACACCCTCTCTACAAGACGCTACGCGTACAGATTCTTTAGCTAAAAATGTAGAACTGGCTTTACAACAGCGTCTGCAATGGGAAGACTGGAGTATGGAAATCCTCCTACAAGGAGCAGCGCAAATTTTAGCTAGCTTGAGTGGGTGTATTAGCTTGATTACGATGCCCCAAAGTAATACAGTAACGGTGCGACATCTGCAATTGATGCAGATAGAAGCTGGACGCATCATGCTAATTTTGGTAACGGATGCTTATGAAACCCATTCCAAGCTGATGGATTTACCCCCAAGCAGAGCAGAAACCAAACCCGACGCAGAAGTAATTGATAGGGAGTTGCAGATTGTTTCTAATTTCCTCAATAGCCATTTGCGGGGTCAAAGTCTGCTAGAAATTAGCAATTTAGACTGGAGTAAATTAGATCGGGAATTTCAATTGTATGGGGAATTTTTGACTAATTCTGTGGCTGAACTGGCGCGGCGGACTGTTGCACCAACGGCTACTCAGATTATGGTGCGGGGTGTGGCGGAAGTTTTGCGTCAGCCGGAATTTTCCCAACTTCAGCAAGTGCAGACGATTCTCCACCTACTGGAAGAAGAACAGGAACAGCTTTGGCCACTAATCTTTGAAGAACCAGAGGTAGAAGAAATCACCAAACCAAAAGTCACAGTCCGAATTGGCACAGAAAACCCCCTAGAACCAATTCAGACTTGTACTTTGATTTCGTCCACCTATCGCCGGGGTGCAGTTCCGTTAGGGAGTGTAGGAGTTTTAGGGCCGACACGCCTAGATTACGAAAATGCGATCGCAGTTGTGGCGGCTGCGGCTGATTACCTCTCAGAAGCCTTGAGTTAATTACATAAATTATGGTCAAAAAAATTGCCTTTGGGGTTGTTTTCTTATTTAGATTCACACTCACGCTTCGTGACAAAATGACGATAGCGGAACATAGCTTCTAATTGGGCTTGCACTAACCAACCGCCTATAAATTCTACAGTGTCGCCTCCAGGCATAACATAGGAAATATCATCAGTCAGTTTAGTTTTGTCCCCTTCAGGTTCAAAACGATGGCGATGTATCCAAGAATCAAAAGGCCCAGATATCTGGACATCAGTAAAGTATTGATTTTTTTCGTATTCAGTGTGACGCGCTAACCAAGTTAGGGGTAAAACTCCGAGAAACAAACGAAATTCTGTAATTGCGCCTACAGTTAACCCTCCCTCACGGCGAACTACTTGCAAGGGTTGCCAAGGTGGGGTTAGTAGCTGTAATATGTCTGATCTTTCGTGGAATTGCCAAACTACTTCCACTGGGGCGTTAATGACTGAGGAATGTTGAAAGTGCAGCATGGAAAGGAAAACCTACAATTTAGCCTTCGTACTCGGTATCAATTTCAATTTCTAGCGTATCTTCATCCACTCGAATATATAGGATATTAGGACGACAGCAAACTTGGCAATCTTCAACATAAGATTGCTGTCCCCCAGCACTCAAGTCAATAAATGTTAAGTTGGGTTCACCGCAGTAAGCACAATAAAATTCAGCTGTGTTTTGCATTCACTTGTTGAGTATCAATTTAATCCAAAATTGCTATGACTGGTAGCTTCAGTCAAATGCTTTAGTAGTGTAGACTGTGGCAGAGGCCCTTGCAAGTGACTCCAGGGTAATATCTGCTGATGTGACCAATTATTATGGACGTAGTAATCTAAATCGGGAATTTTACCCTTTAGTTCCTTAAAAGCGCGCTTGTAGCTTCCCAAGGTGTCGCCAAAGTTGCGGGTAAGTTCGAGAAGTTGAGAAATTCTGCGATCGCCTCTCGATATCAAAGCTTGTATAATCGACCAATTATAGCTTTCTGGACGAAAATCTATACCTTGGGGTTTGAGTTGTTTCTGTAACCACTGCAACCGCTTTTCTGCTAGACGATTTACCCCAAACCATTGAAAAGGTGTATGGGATTTCGGTACAAATGTACTGCAACCAAAGGTGAGGCGCAGCCCTGGCGCGGCTTTTTTTATACTCCGCATCATCGCTACTGTTGCGTCTAAATCTTCTGGTTCTTCCCCTGGAATACCTACCATGCCGTAGAGTTTTAAGCCTGTCAAGCCGCCAGCTTTCGCATTAATGGCTGCTTGGATGATTTCGTCGTTATGTAGCTTTTTATTGATGATTTGGCGGACTTTTTCCGAACCACTCTCTACAGCTATGGTAAGCGATCGCGTGTCTCGTTTCGCCAAAGTTTTCGCTAACTGTTCCGTCACTGTATTAGTTCGGACTGACGCAATACTCAGTCTGACATCATCATATTTTGGCTGAATAATATACTCTAATAAAGTTTCAAATTCTGGATGTTGTGTAACAGAAGCACCCAATAAACCCAAGCGATTTGTAACTTGTAAACCCTTTTCAATGGCGGGAATTAAAGAACCTTCTAAACTCGCCGTTCTAAAAGGTAAAGTCAAATAACTAGCTAAACAGAAGCGGCACATTTCCGGACAACTCCGCACCACTTCCACCATAAAAATATTTTCCCAAGCCGCTTTTTCAGTCACGACAGTTGAGGCTGAGAGAGTATTTCCCCGATAAGTTTGCTTCTGCACTACGGCGGGAATTTCAGAAGAAATAGGTTGAATAGAACTAATTTCCCCATCTATTTCTTGATACTCCACTGCATACAAACTCGGAACATAAATTCCTGGTACTTGTGCAAGTGCTTGCAATTGAGTTTGTCTAGAAGCGTTTCTCACTTCCTTATAAGCTGTGATGAAATTCCCTAATAAATTTTCCCCATCCCCTAATAAAATGACATCAAAAAAATCAGCAAAAGGTTCAGGGTTAGCAGTCAAAACTGGCCCACCACCAAAAACAATAGGGTGAGAATCATCACGATTAATGGCGCGAATAGGAACTTCTAAAGATTCCAACAGATTTAAAATATTTACATAATCCAATTCCCAAGAAATCGAAAATCCCACAATTTCTGGATTTCTAGGTAGTGATTCCGAAATATCAGTAAATAAACGACTCACCTCCACATCATTACGCATTGCCAAAGTTGCCCAGACTACCTGATAGCCCAAGCTAGTGATACCTACTGTATACTCATTTGGGAAAGCGAATATCAGTGGTATGGCGTTAGTTTCTGGTGTAGCAGGAGTAAATAACAGGCGTTCAGCAGTCAATAAAGAAGATGTCACAGGTGTTTAATTAAATCAGAGAACAGGGTTGGGGTTAGAAGATGTTTTGATAACGATATAGCGTTTCCTAGTCTACTGAGGTACAACTCTCTGCGTACCCACCGAAGTTATGATCGGCGGAAGCCGCCGCTCATACTTCTCTCTGCGCTTTACTTTGCGTGCCTCTGCGTTTCAAAATATTATCTGTACCTCACTTAACTAGAAATCCCTATAAGCTGATAAAGACTTATCTATATTTAATTTTAAGCCATAGAATTACAAAGTTCAGAGCCAAAGTTGTGCCGTTAGCAAAAATAATCGGCCAAGCTTGCAGATAAATCCCATATAGTAACCATAAGAAAAGGCCACTCATGAATGTAATCAGCATGAGGTAAGAAACATCTTTCGCTGATTTTGTGCGCCATGTTTGCAACACTTGTGGCAAAAAAGCAATGGTGGTTAATATAGCGGCTGATAATCCTAAAATTGTGATAAAATTCATATAATATTAGCGATAGATTAAACACAAACAATCAAGAAAATACTCAAAATTCCCTTCTTCCAGTATTTTCATTTTCCAATAACAATATGATAGGTTTTTAGAGAAGTCTTGAGAAAGGCGATCGCAACAATTATGATAATATTTTCAACTCCCTATTATGCAACTTTAATCAGCATTATTGGCGAAATCTAGCAATTAATTCTTCACGAGATAATTGTAAAAGTAAAGGGGTAAATTCCTCCGCCTTCAATGCTAATAAAGGTTGAATAATTGCTTGCAGTTCATTATCTAATTCACCAAAGCGAACTTTGAGTAAATTTTCTACTACCAATCTTTCCCCTTGTTGAATCCCTCTTTCTTCACCTTCTTGTATAGCCTGTTCTCGGTCTTGTTGATAAAGTGGTGCTAACCGCATAACTAACTCCCTATCATCTTCATCTTGAGTTTGAGTTAATTGTAAATTCTGTCGCAAGTTGTATAGTAATTCTAACGCTGCTTGGCGAAAAATATTATCAGGATTCAGCGACTCTAGTTCATCTATCGCTCGTTTTTGGACATTTCCTCTACCAATGATTCGCAACCACAATGTTTCAGGAATAACAGGTAACTGATGAATTGCGATGATAGCTGTACGTAAATGTTCTGGTAGGAAATAAACTCCAGGTAATTCCTCAGCTTGGGGAGTAGCACCAAATCCTGATAGGAGTGATACTGATGCTGTGGGGGTGAGAATCCATAATTTTGGTAAGTTAAATTCAAGTAGGCGCGTATTATTGCGATTTGCTTGTCGTTGTAAATCACCACGCACCTCTAGTAATTTTAAAAGACAATCGCAAATTTCTGTAATGGATGCGGCGTTACGGAAAGGTTCAAATAATGCAGGTGTAGTAGTAAATTGTGATAATAATCCGAAGGTTTCAGGAATAGTGTTTGTTTGTGATTTGGGGATAAAATAAACATCAATTTCTCTAACTTCACCTGCTACTCTTCGCGCTGCTTGAACTTCACCATAGGGAGTGAGTATTTCTTCTAGGTAGTCTTTTGCAAACTGATCATGAATAAATCTAGTCATGTGTTAAGGTTTAGGCGATGCACTCCGGTTTATTTGCTTTTATCTTGCGACTTTTTGAGATAAGATTTAGCCCATGAGTAGCGTTTTGCATCTTTTTTCAACAAATATTCTGCGGCTTCATGTCGTTTGTTATCATCTTTTGTACTTCTGAAAACTCGTTTTATTTCATAATCTATATCTTCAGCGTCAGCACCTCTTTCTATAGCTTTTTCAAACCAATAATCACCTTCTTTATATTCATTTCTATCATAACAGATAGCACCCATTAAAGTGTAAGGTTGATGAGCATCAGGTTGATACTCGATAGCATTTCTTGCACAACTCTCTGCATCAGCTAAGTTATCCTGATCTCTGAAAGCTGCACCTCTAGTTACTAAAATCGCTGACTTAAGCTTATTTTCTCTAATTTTTACTAAGTCTAAATTAGTAATTCTCAATGCTTGCTTAGGCTCATTCGCTTTACGCCAATAACTACTAGCTGTGGGGATATTCCATTTATTTCCAGTACGCTTCATTTCCTGTGCATAAAATTCTGCTTCTAGTCTGTAATGTGCAATTGCAATCAAACCGTCACGAGACAACATATTTTGTTCGATTAGTTGAGCCACTAAAATCGGATCAAGACGTTCCTGATTTTCCAGTTTCAACATAATTGTATAAAATGGCTGCATTGGTAAATTAGGATCTATCAATCCATATTTCTTTTTAAGAACAGTAAAGTGCTTCTGTTGTGCTAATTTAATAATATCCTCATATCCATGAAGCTTCAGCCATTCAAGTTCTGAATTATTCAGCAATTCTTCTAGATTTATCTTAGATTTTAAGCTAGAGGCGTATTGTTCATCCGCAAATTTTATAGTCTCAGTCAGTTGGCGTTTTTTGAGGAAGTTAATATCTTGCTCAGATAAATAATTCCCTAATTCAAGTCTTTGGAGAACTTTATATAAA
>JBODRP010000236.1:0-8852 GCA_050633005.1 Trichormus sp.
CCTTTAGCTAGTTGTTGATTCCAGGTTAGAGGTGAAAAATTAGATATAGTCAAAGATAAAGCTCTGTTATCTCAAACAAATTTTTTCTCCCATATCAGGATAAATATCAATGTTTAAATAATTTGATTGTAAATATACTTTTTGATAGATATTTGTTGATTTAATAGCATAAATATCATTGAACAAAAATCAATAAAAATATAATTTTTAGCTTAAATGCAAATTGGATATTTGCAAAAGTTAAATATACCAATTGAGAGAAAAATCTGATTTTTTTGGAGGATATATTTGTGAATAATTTCTTTCGCTGGTCATCAGCAAGCGCAAATTTACTAGCTTTAGGACTAGCTACCGCTACAATTTCTCCTGTAATGATTTCTACTGTAGCTTTAGCGCAAAATACTGTTCCTGCTACAACTACAGTTACTAACTTTGCTGATGTTGGTACAGATTATTGGGCGAGTCCATTTATTCAAACCTTGGCCGAAAGAAATATTATTGCTGGCTTTACCGATGGCACATTTAAGCCCAACCAATCAGTGAGTCGGGCAGAATTTGCGACAATGATTCAGAAAGCTTTTAACCAACAACCAGTTAGACAATTAGGTGCAGACGGATTTAGAGATGTGCCGGCGAACTACTGGGCAAATGCTGCAATTAAAGAAGCATACGAAACTGGATTTATGACAGGCTATCCAGGGGATGTATTTTTACCAAATCAACAGATTCCTAAAGTGCAAGCGATCGCTGCTTTAGCCAATGGTTTAAACTTAGAAACTAGCAACTCTGCATCAAATGTAGTCAATACTTACTATACAGATGCTTCAGCCATTCCCAATTATGCTGTAAATGCTGTGGCGGCGGCAACACAAGCCAACATAGTTGTCAACTATCCCGATGTCAAACAACTCAATCCCCAAGAGTCTCTGACTCGTGCAGAAGCAGCCGCACTGTTATATCAAGCCTTAGTAAAGCAAGGACAGGCGCAACCTATCACTAGCAATGTTGCAGCCACTAATTACATAGTCGGTGAAGCCAGTGGCAATACCCAAACTGGCAATGACATTGTTTCTATAGCTGCGGGTAGTAATTCTTTTAGTACTTTAACTTCTTTGCTCAAAACAGCCGGGTTAGTAGATACCTTACAACAGCCAGGCCCTTATACAGTCTTCGCACCCACTAATGAAGCCTTTGCTGCCTTACCGCCTGGTACTTTACAACAGTTGCAGCAACCTGAAAATAGAGAATTACTCATTAAGATATTGCGATATCACGTAGTTCCAGGGGAGCTAACACCTAATCGACTCTCATCTGGAGAATTAAAAACCGTTGAGGATTCACCTGTCAATATTCGAGTTGATAGTGCTAACAATCAGATTACAGTCAACGAAGCTAGAGTGATTCAACCGAATATCCAAGCTAGCAACGGGGTGATATATCCCATTAACCAAATACTGATTCCACCTAACTTAACCAGCCAACAACCACAAAACCAAAACAATCAAGCACAAGCACCTACTAACGATGTGACACCCGGAAGAGCTACTCGTGGAGGCTCTAGTTATGTCGGAGTAGCTGGTAACATTGGTTTGGGTGGTGATACAGCTTTGAGTGAAAGTAACTTAGCAGTCATCAGCAAAATTGGTCTAACCAGGACTTTATCAGTACGTCCATCAGCAGTTTTTGGCGATGACACGGTATTTCTTGTCCCTTTAACTTTAGATTTTGCCCCTCGTGAAGTAGAACCTGGGGTTGTACAACAGTTTTCTGTATCGCCTTATGTTGGTGCTGGTGTAGCAATTGAAGCTAGTGGTGATGCTGATATTGGCTTCCTGCTGACTGGTGGCGTAGATGTTCCCTTGGGTAATCGCTTTACACTAACGGGTGCTGTGAATGCTGCTTTTGTGGATGAAACTGATGTTGGCTTGTTGTTGGGAGTAGGTTACAACTTCTAGTCCAACTTCCCACTAATAACGTTGTTAGGACTTACGCAACTGGCATATTTTTGATGTAGGGGAGGCAAAAAGCCGTGTGGATTTTCCTCCCGCTTTTTGCCGTTGTCTGACACTCTTAAAGTATTTAAACGTAGTCATGAGAGTTATAGAGTCACGCACCAAGTATTGATGGTCACACTTGCGTAAGTCCTGGTTGTTTTGTTATTGTTGTGATTTTTTGTGAGCCAGTTGATTAATTGAAATTTCATAAACTGGCTCAAAAGTCAATATTTTGTACTTTTATTGTTGATGCTAATACTGTCATTCATTGAAAATACCAGTGACTGATAACTGTTAACTGTTAACTGTTAATTAGCCTTGGGACGAGGAAACTGAGAAGGTGGCTTAAAGTTTTCCACTGGCACACCTTTGAGGGCTTTAGTCATAAAGTCCTTCCAAATGGGAGCTACCATACCACCACCTGTTGCACCGCTAGCTAGTTGTCTGTTATCGTCTCTACCCACCCAGACAGCCGTTGTTAACTGTGGTACAGTCCCTACAAACCAAATATCTTTTTCTGATGAAGTTGTACCTGTTTTACCAGCTGATGGCCGATCTAAGGCCGCACCTTTACCAGTACCACTAGTCATAACTGCGCGCATTACATCTATTGTGGCGGCTGAAGCCCAAGGATCTAAAACCTGCTGGGGTTTAGGGGTATTATCTAAGATGACATTGTTACTGCTATCTGTAATTCGGGCAATAACTGTCGGTGGGGACTGCCAACCGTAATTAGCAAAGGTAGCATAGGCAGTAGCCATTTCCAAAGGTGTGACACCAATTGCCCCCAGAGGTAAAGAGGTGACAGGTTCCATCGGGCTATTAATACCTAAAATACGGCAAGTCTCTACAACTCGATTCATACCTATAGCCTTACCAATTTTAATCACGGGAATATTTCGTGATTGCGCTAAGGCGGTGCGAATTGACATTGCCCCGGCAAAACCACCATCATAGTTTCGGGGGTAGTACCAACCGTTGCCATCTCGATAACTAACTGGAGCATCAATAACTGTACTATCTGGTGCATACTTGCCTGTGGCAAAGGCAGCATAATACACAAAAGGTTTAAAAGAAGATCCTGGCTGACGCTGGGCTTGGGTAGCGCGGTTAAATTCACTCTTCTTCGAGTCTACACCACCAACTAAGGCTTTGACAAAATGAGTACGAGGATCAATTGCTACCAACGCGATTTGATTGTTCCTTAACCCTTGTCCTAAAAGTGTTGTATGCCATTTCTTGACAGTATCTTCTGCCATCATCTGAAAACTAGCATCAACGGTAGTTTGTACCCGCATTCCGCCTTTGAGTAATGCTTCGCGCCCAAACTTTTTCGCCAATTCCTGAGCTACAGTATTGGTGATATATGGTAAAGCACTACCTTGGAATGACCTGATTCTGCCTAGTTTAATTTCTTCTTTGAGGGCATTATCATATTCTTCCTGGCTAATCCAATTCAAGTCGAGCATTCTGCCCAATACTTCCCTTTGTTTCTGTTTTGCCAGTTTCATATTGACAAAGGGGCTAAATTCTTCTGGTGCTTGAATTAACCCAGCCATCATTGCTGATTCCCCCAAAGTGAGGAACTCAGCTGACTTATTAAAATAACTTCTGGCTGCGGTTTGCACACCGTAGTTATTATGACCCCAATAAACTTGATTGAGGTACATTTCTAAAATTTGATCTTTAGTCAAAATCTGCTCTAGACGAATTGCTAGAACTGCCTCAGCTAATTTCCGGGTAAATTCTCGTCTGCGAGACAAAAACAGGTTTTTGACTAACTGCATAGTGATGGTAGAGCCACCCTCTTTCACACCACCAGCCACCAAATTAGTAACGACAGCACGCCCTACCCCTGTAGGGTTAATGCCGTGGTGGTAGTAGAAGTGACCATCTTCACTAGCGAGTACTGCCCGTTTGAGATTGGGGGAAATTTTATCTAGAGGTACAACTTCTCGATTAGCTTCCCCGTGGATACTGGTTAATAGTTTCCCTTTAATGTCATAAATGTACGTCGTTTCCGAGGGCAAAAAGTTACGTAGTTGCCTCACATCTGGCAAATTGCGGAAGCTGATAGCTAGGCCAACTAGCCCTCCGGCTACAATAGAACTTGCTAGCATCGTGATTGATAAAAGAGTCCCGCCAGCTACCTGGCCAACTCCTTTTAAAAACTCAAAACCCGATGAAGTCTGACGTTGCGATTGCTTTTCTTCAAAAGTCCTAGACGACACGGCGATTTCACTTCCTCACTTGTAAATATTACTGTAATTGATTCTTTGCAGCAGGGCGGTTAATTTTTTGCAATTATATTAGTTTGGCGGATGAAATGGCGGACAATTTGGCCGTCAACATCACCAACCTAACTCCTAAACTAAAAAGCGTAGTTAATAGCGAATCTCCTGGTATGGCGGAAAATTTTTCTTGGCTCAATCGTGGGATAGTGGAAGTATTCCCACAACCATCTGATACTGATCACGAAGTAGAAAGTTTAGAGAAACGCTTGGTGACTACAAACCGTCCTTTGAGGGTCAAGTTGGGAATTGATCCTACTGGTGCAGATATTCATCTTGGTCATAGCATACCAGTACGAAAACTGCGAGCATTTCAAGATGCTGGTCATAAGGCAGTCCTGATTATTGGTGATTTTACGGCTCGCATTGGTGATCCGACAGGTAAATCTGAGGTGCGCCGCCAACTGACTCAAGCAGAGGTAATGCAAAATGCTCAAACTTACCTTGATCAAGTGCGTCCTATTTTGGATTTTGACACACCGGACAGATTAGAGGTGCGTTATAACTCGGAATGGCTTTCTGGGTTGGATTTAGGAAAAATCACCGAATTACTAGCTACCATGACGGTGGGGCAGATGTTAGCCAAGGAAGGATTTGCAGAACGCTATAAGAAAGAGAATCCAATTTTTTTGCATGAGTTCCTCTACCCGTTGATGCAAGGTTATGATTCGGTGGCTGTGGAGGCAGATGTAGAATTAGGAGGAACTGATCAAAAGTTTAACATTGCTGTGGGGAGAGATTTGCAGCGTCATTTTGGTCAAAAGCCGCAATTTGGGTTACTGCTGCCCATTTTAATTGGTACTGATGGGGTACAGAAAATGTCCAAATCTTTGGGTAATTATGTTGGCTTATCAGAACACCCAGGCCAAAAGTATCAGAAGTTGCAAGGCGTGCCGGATAATTTGCTGACTCAGTATTTCGAGTTGCTGACAGATTTACCCTTAGACAAGCTACCAGAAAATCCCCGCGATCGCCAAATGTTATTAGCCTGGGAAGTCGTCAGACAATACCACGGTGAACAAGCCGCCAATGAAGCCAAGGAAGCCGCTAAAAGTGGTGGTAAAGAAGGTGCTGTTCCTGAATTTTCTTTAGCTGAGGTTGCCCAATTTCCGGTAAAGTTGGCTTATTTACTTAATGTCAGTGGCTTGTGTAAAAGTACTGGGGAAGGTAAGCGGAAAATTCAGGAAGGTGGTGTACGCTTAGATGGCGATCGCATCACCGATGTTGATACCACTTTTGAGCAAGGGACTGACTTACACGGTAAAGTTTTACAAGTTGGGAAAAATAAGTTTGTGCGCTTAGTACCGTAAAAGGGGTTTGGGGTATGGGGTTAGGAAATGAACAGCGAATTATTGTACCTTTAGATGTCGCTGATGAAAAAAGTGCGATCGCTCTCATCGAAAGGTTAGAAGTAGTTAGTTTCTGGAAGGTAGGTTTAGAATTATTTACCAGCGTGGGGCCAAAAATTCTGGAAGTGCTGAAATCTAGGAATAAGCAGATATTTCTAGATTTAAAGTTTCATGACATTCCCAACACTATGGCGGGGGCTTGTCGGGCTGCGGCTGGTTATGGGGTAGACTTGCTGACAATTCATGCTACGGCGGGGAGAAATGCCCTGAAAGCCGCTACGGAGGCAGTACAAGAGGGGGCTACACAAGCAGGGGTCAAACCACCGAAATTAATTGCTGTAACGCTGCTGACGAGTATTTCGGCTAGACAGTTGGCTTTTGACTTAAAAATTCCCATAGAGTTGCCAGAATATGCCTTAAACATGGCATTGATGGCACAGGAATCAGGGTTAGATGGGGCAGTGTGTTCACCCCAAGAAGTGGCGCAGTTAAGGCAAACTTGCGGTGATGATTTTCTGTTCGTGTGTCCTGGGGTACGTCCGACATGGGCAGAACCAGGAGATCAAAAGCGATCGCTCACCCCTTCCCAAGCTATCCAAGCTGGTGCTGATTATCTCGTAATTGGTCGTCCTATTACTGCGGCGGCTGAACCTGAGTTAGCTTGGCAACGCATTACCCAAGAGTTAACCACAGCATGAAAGGATTCAGAAATAAACATCATTATCCCTGGTGGCTGCTAACTGGGAGCTTGTCTTTAATATTAATGAGTAGCTGGCACAACAGTACATTAGCTCAGACAATCTCCCCCAAACCATCTTTACAAAACCAGAGGCGGCAGCAGTTTGTTTGTGCTGGACAAAATTTAGAAACATTAACTACCCATTTATTGCGCGATTTACCTAGCTATGCTAATCGTGCTACTCAACGCGGCCGCCGTCTGCAAAGAAGTAGCGATGTTTATAGTTATATGCTCATAGCTGGTAAACCCGAATTTCAGCCTTTACCATTGCAACCCATAGATCAAAACAAAAGCACTCACGAAAATATTAAACAAGTATTTTTTACTACTTTGTCAAGGCAGTATATAAATCAAACAGTTGTAGAGTTACAAGAATTTCACTGGTTATTATTGGCACACACTCAAGATAGTTGGCGATTAGTGATGATGTTTACTCAAACTGCTGCTTATCCCCAACAGCAGCCAGCATCACCACCACGAGATAGTACTAATAGTACAGTTGCCCAAGGTATCAGAACTTGGTTACGGGATTGTCAGATACAGCAGTTTTGAAGTAAGTGACGTACACCATGAGTAATAAGTAATAAGTAATAAGTAATGAGTAATAAGTAATGAGTAATAAGTAATGAGTAATGAGTAATAAGTAATGAGTAATAAGTAATATAGCGTTTATTACTCTGCTGAGATACTGAGTAAACCACTAATAAAATTGGGCAATCTCCGCGCCCATCCGCGTTTCCCTCTGCGCCCCTTCGCGTTTAAAAACATTAGTTTTGTACCTCACTTAGATAGGAAGCTATAAGTAATAAGTAAATTTCTTACTCATTACTCATTATTCTTAATAGCCTGCGGCATCGTGTAGCGTTCCGTAGGAAAGGCTTGCACCTCTGTTGGAGGCTCACGTTACTTTAAATTGTATCTGGATCGATATTTAATTCCCGAAGTTTTGCAGCTAATCGTGCTGCTTGTTGTTGTGCTTGTTCGGCTTGCTGTTGTGCTTGTTCAGCTGTTTCTTCTGGTGTGGGAACTAGTTGTCCATCTTGTGTAAAAAACCGCAATAGACCATCATAAACTCCTAAATATAACCCTAGCTGATGACTCCACAAATATCCTTGTGCATTTGCTTGTAGAGGTTGATATTCTCCATCTACTAAATGAAATCCTGCAAACTCTAATGTAAAAGGATCAAACCAAAAG
Organism: Trichormus sp.; assembly: GCA_050633005.1. Lineage (GTDB taxonomy): Bacteria > Cyanobacteriota > Cyanobacteriia > Cyanobacteriales > Nostocaceae > Trichormus. Next base: position 7,571 of record JBODRP010000236.1, read on the forward strand.
TAATCAGGTGTACGGAAGGTATCTTGATATATTTCTTTTTTTAACCCTTTGTCTGTTTTTGCTGTTGAGTCCGAGAGAATTTCTAAGATGACATTGGGATATTTACCTTCTTCTTCCCAAACTACCCAACTCTTACGAGTTTTGCGTTCAGTTCCCAACACCACAAAAAAATCTGGGCCTCGGAAATATTCTGATTTTTTCTGGCGTGGACTGTAGTAAATTGTCAGGTTTCCCACCACATAAAAATCATTTCTATCCCGCCATAACCATTCGAGACATTGTAAAAGTAGGATTATTTGTCTTAGATGTAATTCTGTTTCCAAGGGAGGCTCATCACTATATAAGTCACCAGGGGGAAATATGACATCTTGCGAGATGTCTGCTTGCGATTCTAATTCTTGGGCAATGGTCATAGAATCAATCTGGTATTAATTATTTCTGGGTTTATTTTATCATTTATATCATTGTCATAAATGAGGGGATTATCGCTTTCTTATAGCGATTCCCAGTTAAGTGAGATATAGATAATATTTTGAAACGCAAAGGTACGCAAAGTAAAGCGCAGAGGTACGCAGAGATTTGTACGTCAGTAGACTAGGAAATGCTATAAATTAAATGGAAAAAATGAAACATAATTTTATTTCTCTCACAAACCACAACATAACCCCGCACTTTAAAACAAGTGGTTCTTCGGTTACTTTTATGGAAGAACCGATTAAAAATCGTTGAAAGTATTACCCTGTAAGGATTTCATTCAAAACAGTAACTTAATTCTTTAGAACCCTTACCCCGCAGGAGTTTTGTTGCAATCAATCCTCAATCACCATAAAAGGGACGCAAGAGCCATTTTTCATTAACAATGAATGAATTCACTTAAATTGTAATCCCAATTTTTTTCTTGACAATAGTTTTTAGAAGGAATACAGAAAATACAAATGATAAAGACGTAGCTATAGCCGCACCAACTATTCCCAGACTAGGAATAAAAATAGAATTTAAAATAATGTTAGACAGCAAGATAATAACCTTGATAAAAGTTTGATATCCTGGAAAGCCTGCTTGTATTAAAAACATATCTAGGGGTAAATACCCAGAGGATATTAATAGCCCCAAAAGAAGAATACTAAAGGGTAAGTAACTATTGTTAAAGATGGGATTGTCTATAAAAATTTGAATAAACAATGGAAATAATAAGTAAGCTATAAGGCTAGTTGCTAACATAATATAATAGGTGAATTGTACTACTTTGAATATATTATGTTTAAGTTTTGCATATTCACCA
>JBODRP010000237.1:0-8842 GCA_050633005.1 Trichormus sp.
TGCAATAAACCGAGTGCAATTAGTAAATAACCCAGCCATTTACCCCCAGTAGAAGCAATTTGTGTGGCTTTTTTCAAATTGCCAGTATATTTCCACACCAGCGAACGAAAGACACGACCACCATCTAAAGGAAACCCCGGTAACATATTAAAAATAGCCAAGGCTAGATTAATAGATGCTAAGTAAGAAGTGACACCATTAACTACCACACTCCAGCCAGCATTGTGGCCGATATACCAAAGCAAACCAAATACTGCCGATAGTATTAAACTGGTAACAGGGCCAATGACAGCTATTTGAAATTCATCTCCTGGGTTTTCTGCATCCATACGAGTGCGGGAAACGCCACCAAAGATAAATAGGGTAATACCCTCCACTGGAATGCCTTTTGATCTAGCTACAAAAGAATGGGAAAGCTCATGAGCTAGTAATGATGCAAAGAACAGTAATGTTGCTACTATGCTCATGCCAAAATAAGTAGCATTATCGAGTCCGGGATAATTGGCGGGAAATAAACCTGCGCCTAAAGTCCACAGCACAAGAAAGAAAATTAATAACCAAGATAAGTCTATTCGGATTTCAAAACCGAAGATAGAGCCTAAGCGAAAACCTTGCATAACTTGCTTTTGTTGAAATCACCAAAAGCTTAGATAATCATCATGATTGCTGCCTCTAGCAAACGATAGAGGGATTTGTATCTCAGGAAAGAATTGTAGCAGTTGAGCAAGCTATGTAGGGGTATAGGGGTCTGAGGCTATAGGGGTGTAGGGGTGTAGGGGGAGACAAGGGAGAAATATTTACTCAATGCCCAATGCCCAATGCCCCATGCCCCATTCCCCATCTTAATTACGAATTACAACCCTACACTGGGATTGAGTTGTAATAATAACCAAGTTAAATATGTCCCGAATGGCCCCCAAAGTGCGTAGGGAAGAAATAGCCAAGATGCTGTTTGGGAAATTGGCCTGACAACAAAAGCCAAAATATAAACTAACAGCGTAGCTAGTCCACCGAGAATGATTCCGCCTGTGAGGCTTCGCAGTTCTACGACAACGGGACTGTAGGTGGAAGTGAGGAGGGCGATCGCACTATAAACAACCATTAAAAACCAAGGTCGAGAACCTTGTCTAGTTTTTTTCTCCCATACAATAATTGCTGAGATAGTCAGACAGGCCCAAATCAAAGTCCAAACAAACGGGATGATAAATTCAAACGTCAACCAGTTGGGGCGTTGTAAATTTTGAAACCAAGGGTCGCGCAGTGAGGTGAACAGGCTACCACCAAAAAACAATGCGGCTGAAACTGCTGTAATAATCCATCTAGCTTTCACAATGGTTTCCCGTCAGAGTGGGCTGATATTTGTAGTTTAACGCGGGTTTGACGGATTGAAAAACCGGGTTTCTTGCATAAACCATAATCTTTCGTTCAGGTTAAAAACCGGGTTTCTTGCAAATCACTCAGCTTATAAAGCATAATCTTTCGTTCAGAAACCCGGTTTTTTAGTTAGCAAAGTTACAAAACAGTTAAAACAATTAATAACTGATAGTTCCTGTGATAGTCTAAGCGCATCAGGTAAGTATTTTCACAGCTATAAGTTATTAAGGATTAACTATGGTTGACCCTATTTCTCTGATTATTACTGCTTTAGGTGCTGGTGCGATCGCAGCTACTCAAGAAACCGCAGGCACAGCCATTAAAGATGCCTATCAGGGTTTGAAGACTTTGATTAAAAAGAAATTGGAAGGTGATGTTCTAGGACAAGCAATGGTAGATGCCAAACCAGAAGAAATTAAGCAAGCTGAAGGTTTGTTAAAAGATAAAATTACCAAAGTTGGTGCTGATCAAGACCAGGAAATCATTAAAGTGGCTCAGGAGTTACTCGACAAGCTGAAAGAACAACCTGGGGGACAGCAAATAATCAATCAAACTCAAACCAACACGATGAGTGGAAATACTATCACTGGCAATGTGAACTTCGCCCCAGTTCAGCAAGGTTAAGGATACCAGGAGCATGAGCGAGTCACTCCCAAATCACCCATCTCAAGAACAAGAAAATCTCTTAAAGGATACTAGTGTTGGGGGCGATTTGACTTACGCTCCTGTACAGATAATTAACTATTACTATCGAGAAGAAGCAAGATTAGTCTCTTCCGATTCTACCGATACTGCTAATGAATATCTGCCTTGTCCTTATCGGGGGTTATTTCATTTCGGCCCTAATGATGCGGATGTGTTCTTTGGGCGCGAAATATTTATTGAAGAACTTTATACTGCCACTAAAACCCAGAATTTTATACCCGTTCTGGGTGCATCTGGTAGCGGTAAATCTTCGGTGGTGTTGGCGGGGTTAGTTCCGAAGTTGCAAACAGCAGGACATTGGCAGTTTACTCACTTTCGTCCTGGTGCTGATCCTTTCCATGCGCTGGCTGTAGCATTAGTACCACTTTATACGCCTAATTTAGATGCAACTGACCAAATTGCCCAAGCCCGCAAGTTAGCTGGTTACTTGCAAGATGGCTCTATGCTGATATCAGACGTTTTTGGTAAAATTCGGCAAAATCACCCTAATGAACGGGTGCTATTAATTGCTGACCAATTTGAAGAAATTTATACTCTCTGTCGCCATCAGGAAGTTCGCCATAAGTTTCTTGATTGTTTATTAGCTAGTTTAGAAACTTCCACGTCTCTATCTGCATCCGCTACGGTGTGGGTAACGACAATGCGGGCAGATTTTTTGGGCAATGCTCTCTCTTATCGTCCTTTTGCGGATGTTTTGCAAAATGCTGACTTAAAACTGGGGCCGATGAATCGGGAGGAATTAACACAAGTCATTGAAAAACCTGCCGAAAAATTAGGAGTGACATTTGCAAGCGGACTGGTAGAACGCATTTTAGAGGATGTAGAAAACCAACCAGGACATTTACCTTTGCTAGAGTTTGCGTTAACAGAGTTGTGGAACAAGCGCACAGGTAAACAATTAACTCACAATATCTATGAAGAAATTGGGCAAGTAGAAGGTGCGTTAGCTCGTCATGCAGATGAGAAATATGGCAACTTGACAGAGGAGGAGAAAGAACAAGTCCGGCGGATTTTTATTCAATTGGTGCGTCCGGGTGAGGGAACAGAAGATACTCGACGGGTGGCGATGAAGGCGGAATTGGGGGAGCAAAGCTGGGATTTGGTCAAACAATTAGCTGATGCTCGGTTGGTGGTGACAAGTCGCAATGCTACCAGTCAAGAAACGGTAGAAGTAGTCCATGAAGCTTTGATTCGCAATTGGGGAGAATTGCGGGAATGGATGAATAAAGACCGCGTTTTTAGGGCTTGGCAAGAGCGACTACGCGCAGCCAAGGGACAATGGGAAGCAACGCAGCGAGATTCTGGTTCATTGTTGCGGGGTGCGGCTTTGGCGGAAGCAGAAGAAAGACTCAAGGAACGCCCAGGAGACTTGATTGATGAGCAAGAATTTATTGAGGAGAGTATTAAAGAAAATAATCGCATCAAACAAGTCGAAGCAGCCCGCAGGAAGCGCGAAATTAGAACCGCTTGGGGCATTGCGGCGGGTTCATTGGTGGCGGTGCTGATTAGCGGTGGCTTGGGTTTGATGGCTTGGAATCAGAAAAACCAATCGGAACTCAATCAAGCTGAATCTCTTGCTCGATATTCCTTGTCTCTAATTAATGAACATAAAGACTTAGAAGCTTTTGTTCAAGCAATCAAGGCGGGAAAAATCCTGCAAAGCAAACACACAACTAACCCAGAGGTAATGAAGGCTTTGCAAACAGTTCTTTGGCAAGGAAGAGAACGTAACCGCCTGGAAGGGCATGATAGCTGGGTCGTGAGTGTGAGTTTTAGCCCCGACGGCAAGACATTGGCTTCTGGCAGTGAAGACAAGACCATCAAACTCTGGAATCGTAACACAGGCTGGGATTTAGACGCTTTAATGGGGCGTAGTTGCGATTGGGTACGGGTTTATTTAGAGAATAATATTAAGGTTAGCGAGAGTGACAGGCACTTGTGCGACGGTATTGGCAGCAAGTAGGAGGCAGGGAGCAGGGGAAAAGGGTTTGAGGCTTTGTGCTTTGGGGAAATATAGAAGGCGACTTTTCACGGTATCTGGAAAACCCCTCTCCAAACCTCTCCCCTACCAATGTAGAGACGTTTCATGAAACGTCTCTACATATTCCCCCTTCCCTACAAGGGAAGGGGGTTAGGGGGTTAGGTTTCACGCTAGCTTTTCCACATAACGTAAAAAGTCAAGGCATAGGACAACTAACTTTTTCCAATGCTGACCGTATATACTGAGAACAACTTCTAGAAAAAACGATCGCTACTATGACGACACGCGAACTCTTATTCCAGGAACTAGCAAACACTTCTGATGAACTCTTGCTGCCAGTGCTGAAATTTGTGCAATTCCTCAAAGCGCATCCGATTCAATCTGCTGATATTGAACTTGAAACCCTGGAAACTATCATCAGTATTCGGCAAGGATTAGCGGAATTTGATCGTGGTGAAGGACTTCCTGCCACCCAAGCATTAGAAGAACTGCGTCATCAACTCCAGATTCCTCCTCGTCCATGACTTATCACGTCAAGCACCTATTGAACCTGATGCAGAGTAAGCGATCGCATCACAGCCAAATCTGCGCCATGATTAATACTATTCTTCTACTGGTGCAAATACCACACCTTCATAGAGTTGCGTGATGGCAAAATCAAATTCTATGCTAGATAGTGTAATCATATCTCCCTCAGTGTAGGGATAGTAAAGCCACATTCTCCCCTCTCCGCGACAGAAACGTTCAACGGAGATTTTTTCGGAATCTATCAATAAATACTCTTGTAAAGAGGGAATTGTTAAGTAATTAGTGAATTTTTCGCCCCGATCTTTGCTACTCGTACCAGAGGATAAAACTTCAGCAATTATTGTGGGATTTTGAATAAATTTGCGAGCATTCAGGTCTTGAGGGTTGCAACTGACGATCACATCAGGATAATAATAGATATTTTCAGTATTAAATTGCACTTTCACATCTGACACATTCACTCGGCAACCTCTAGCACGTAAATGTGGGCGTAAGACTGTGTAAAAGTTCAGTGCAATGTCATTGTGAGGAACTGTACCACCAGTCATGGCAAAAACTTCGCCATTAACATATTCATAACGAAATTCTTGCTGGAGTTCCCAAGCGAAATATTCCTCGACTGTCATTTTTTGCGGTTGTTGGGGGATGGCTACCATAGCAAGATAGTTTCTAGTTTGTTTTAATTTTAGCTTTTGGATAAAGCTGATATACGTCTAGCAAGCATTAAATCTATTAGTTCAACTCTATATCTAAGAGCCTATTTATAAAGTAAATATTAAGTAGGGTGTGTTACGGCAATGTGAGGATTTGAGTATGAGCGACAGTATAAATTGCCGTAACGCACCATAATCATACGGTGCGTTACGCGTTGCTTTAACGCACCCTACAATTTCAGCTTTACTTTATAAATCATCTCTAACAGAAGGATTAACTGTTCAAAATTATACTAGTTTTGGCTACTGCTTAAAGTTACGGAAATGGGCGTAAGAATAACTGGGTAACGTAGTAAGTATTACCTTCTCGCCAAACTCCTACACCTGTTTCTGTAAATACTGGACGCAGAATATTTTCTCGGTGTCCTGGGCTTTTCATCCAACCTTCAATAGCTGCTGGTACTGGACGAGGGACATTCTGACTAGTGAATAAGTTCTCACCGACTGCTGAGTAAATAATCCCGTCCCTGAGAACTCTTTCTTGTGGTGTGCTACCGTCAGCACCAGTATGGCTAAAGAAATTTTGTTCAGCCATTTGGCGGCTATATTTGCGGGCGACTTGGGCTAATTTTTGATTATCTTTGAGTGGCTGAAGCCCATTTTTTTGTCTGACTTGGTTAATACCTCGGCGAATTTGTGCTTCCATTTGGGAAGTTGTCACAGACTCAGGTGAAAGTAACGGTTGTGGGGATTGATTGGGGATGGGTAATGTCGGTAAGGGTGGTAAATTTTTTTCGATAGATTCACACCCAGTTAAAAAAAATGCGATCGCCAAAGGTGTGCAGAGCATCGCCAACGGTGTGCGGAGCATCGCTAACTGTGGTGAACAGCCCATTATCACTTGCAGCAGGGACATTTTGCGAGTAAATTTATCCATTTCTGATAAGAAATAATCCATTAGATAGTTGTTTTATTGGTATATTTTCAGTTTTAAATATAAATGTGATATTGCTATGACTATTGCACCAAAAAATTTAAATTTTTCACATTTTGCATTTTTAGTAATTGATGTCGTCTCTCTAAACCTTCCCAATGACAGGTAAAAAATCTCATCTGACAACCATTTTTTGGCAATGGGTGCAAATTACCCTATCAGTATTCTTTCTATTAATAGCGATTATATTAATACTGTTGCCTTTCCTTACTATTTTACAAGTACCTTCATTTCGGTTAGGTAATAGTGATATCTGGCTGTTGGATTGGCAAAATACTCAGCCAGTCGGTTTTAATATTGGTTTTAATGCAGTAATGTTATTAGCGATCGCTTCTATAATTGGTGTGATAGTTATAATCTTTCGCCAACAAAAGCGATGATCAATAAATAAGTCACAAAAAACTTTAAAAGCGATCGCACTATCACTTATTCTGATGCTGGTGGAAATACCACACTTGGCAATTACCTGAATTTTTGACGGATTAGCCACCGCTAATTTTGACTTTATAACCAAGCTGAGTCAAAATTTCTAAAACTTTTTGTTTATGATCGCCTTGAATTTCTATTTCATTATCTTTAACTGTGCCACCTGTACCGCATTGAGTTTTTAATTTTTTGAGTAAATCTGTTAAGGTTTCTGGTTGAGTTTGAAAACCAGTAATTACTGTCACCGTTTTACCCTTCCTTCCAGAACGGGTGGCTTGCACTCTCAGATTTTGTTGTTTTGGTGGTAAGTCTGGAGTTGCTCTTTCTGTGGCGGCTGGGTTATCCTTGCCAAATTCTCGGTAGGCGTATTTTTTATCAGGAGAGTTGGAATTGGATGAAGACATAAAATTTTAAGTAGGAAATACTGGAGAAGCAATAGCAAGTTTGACTAGAAATTAAATTTTAGACTAAAATCACAAATCCTAGCCATGCCTGTAGCTGGGAAAACAAAGCGATCGCCTATTCATCGCGTCACTTCGGTTGATACTCTACTAGAATAGAGTAGAACACAAAGCATATTTAACACCTAACTAACTCAGCAATTGCCCATGACCACTTCTAACCGCCGCTATCACATTACTACCTTCGGTTGCCAAATGAATAAAGCCGACTCAGAACGCATGGCTGGCATATTAGAAGATATGGGTTTTGAGTTTTCCGAAGATCCCAACGATGCAGAAGTGATTCTCTACAATACCTGCACCATTCGGGATAATGCCGAACAAAAAGTCTATTCTTACCTCGGCAGACAAGCTAAACGCAAACATCAACAACCAAATTTAACTTTAGTCGTTGCCGGTTGTGTTGCTCAACAAGAAGGGGAAGCACTACTGCGACGAGTCCCCGAATTAGATTTAGTTATGGGGCCACAACACGCTAACCGCCTCAAAGATTTATTAGAATCAGTGTTTGCAGGCAATCAAGTTGTAGCCACAGAAGCCGTTCATATTATGGAAGATATCACCCAAGCCCGGCGGGATAGCACCGTTACAGCTTGGGTAAATGTGATTTACGGCTGTAACGAACGCTGTACCTATTGCGTAGTCCCCAACGTGCGCGGTGTGGAACAGTCCCGCACACCGGCAGCTATTCGCGCCGAAATGGAACAATTAGGACAGCAAGGTTACAAAGAAATTACCCTCCTTGGTCAAAATATTGACGCTTACGGAAGAGATTTACCAGGAACAACACCAGAAGGAAGACACCTGCACACCTTCACAGATTTACTTTATTACGTCCATGATGTCCCAGGAGTGGAGCGTATTCGATTTGCTACGAGTCATCCCCGTTATTTTACTGAGAGATTAATTAAAGCTTGTGCAGAATTGCCCAAAGTCTGTGAACATTTTCACATTCCCTTCCAGTCAGGGGATAATCAACTATTAAAAGCGATGGCACGGGGTTACACTCACGAAAAATATCGGCGGATTATTGATACCATCCGTGAATATATGCCTGATGCCTCAATTAGTGCCGATGCCATTGTTGGTTTCCCTGGAGAAACAGAAGCACAGTTTGAAAATACCTTAAAATTGGTAGATGATATCGGCTTTGACCAGTTAAACACTGCCGCCTATTCTCCCCGCCCCGGCACACCTGCGGCATTGTGGGAAAATCAACTCAGTGAAGAAGTCAAAAGCGATCGCCTACAAAGATTAAACCATTTAGTGAACATCAAAGCAGCCGAGCGATCGCAACGTTACATGGGGCGCATCGAGGAAGTATTAGTAGAAGAGCAAAACCCCAAAGACAAAACCCAAGTTATGGGACGTACACGGGGAAATCGGCTGACATTTTTCACCGGTGACATTAACGAACTAAAAGGCGAATTGGTAAAGGTAAAAATCACCGAAGTCCGCGCCTTTAGCTTAACTGGTGAACCTATAGAAGTTCGTCAACCTATGCCTGTATAGCTTGTAATCAGGACTAAAGTCCTGATCTACACATTCGCCCACAGATTATTATTTCCTCACAACTTCCTCACAAATTTTTCTTATTTTTAATATTAACTAAAAAAGGCAAGTTACGCCTGATGTGAATTAGGAAAATCGCCTATCCCATAAATAGTAGGGGCGGGTTAACAAACATCATTCATGATTAACTTTTGATCTCGGTGAACCC
>JBODRP010000238.1:0-8837 GCA_050633005.1 Trichormus sp.
TAGACAAGGTAGACAAGGTAGACAAGGTAGACAAGGTAGACAAGGTAGACAAGGTAGACAAGGGAGCAAGGGAGCAGAGGGAGTAAAACTCTTTAATTTTGAATTTTGAATTTTGAATTTTGAATTTTGAATTGATTAGCCCAATCCTCAATCCCCAATCCCCAATTACTATAGTTAGTAAAGCGAGTTGAGATTGAGCTAACTTATGGATAACTTATCTCCAAGCAATTCTAACTCCCCGGCTGGGGGTGGTTTACCTGTAATTCAGTATTGGGTAGAACAAACTCTCTCACCCCAGGGATTCAAATTATGGCAAACTCTGAATCATAAAAGTGCTTGTTTATCTTGTGCTTGGGGTACGGGTGGACAGCAAGGGGGATTTGTTAATGAAGCGGGAGAATATTTACAACGCTGTGCTAAAAGTGTAGAGGCGATCGCGGCAGAATTACAACCAGGAATTAAACCAGATTTTTTCTCAGAATATAGTATTAGTGAACTACAACAACTGACTTCTCAAGAGTGCGATCGCTTGGGTAGATTAACTTATCCTCTCATACTCAAATCAGGTTCATCTCATTATCAACGCCTGAGCTGGGAAGAAGTTTATCATATAGCTGCACAAGCTTTCAATTTACCCCCAGCACGGATTGCTAGTTATAGTTCTGGACGCTCATCTAATGAGGCGGCTTATTTATTACAATTATTCATGCGATCGCTCGGTAGTAATAATTTAGCAGACTGTTCAGATTTGTGTCATGCACCCTCAACTGTGGGTTTAAAAAAGGTTTTCGGCTCAGGTACATCAATGGTTAGCCTGGAAAACTTAAAACACAGTGATTGTATTGTTTTAATCGGCTCTAACGCCCCCGCCAACCATCCCCGACTCATGAATGAATTGATTAAACTGCGGGAAAGAGGCGGTAAAGTTATTATTATTAATCCCCAAATTGAAATCGGTTTAGTTAAATTTGCTTCTCCGGCATTTCCCATTAAATCTTTACTCACAGGTGGTTCTGATATATCTTCTTTATATTTACAACCCATTCCTGGTAGTGATGTGGCATTGTTTGTAGGGTTGCAAAAATCCCTGATTGAACAGAATTTAATCAAAACAGAATATTTAAAATCTTATACAAATGATTGGCAAAAAGTTATAGAATACGCTAATAATATATCTTGGGAGCATATAACTAACACCTGTGGTATATCTCAAGAAGAAATTACAGCCACAGCTTATATAATTGGTACATCAGACCGTGTAGTTTTTGCTTGGGCAATGGGCATAACTCAACAAGCTAACGGTGTAGACAATATTTTTAGTATTGCTAATACAGCCTTAATCACAGGTAACGCGGGTAAAATTGGTGCTGGTACAATGCCCATTCGAGGACATTCTAACGTCCAGGGGTTTGGTTCAATGGGTGTCACCGTTAATTTGCGGGAAGAAATCAAACAGGCACTATCTCAATTATTAGGAAAACCTCTCAATGAAACGCCTGGTTATCATACCCGTGACTTAATCACAGCCGCAGAATTAGGCAAGATAGATACACTATTATGTTTAGGCGGAAATCTATATGCAGCTAACCCAGATTTGCAACAAGCAAAACAAGCATTATCACAAATAGAAACCATTTTTTATATATCTACCAAACCAAATTTAGGACATTTTCACGGATTAGGTAAAAAGCAAACTTTAATCTTACCTGTATTTAATCGCTTTGAAAATCCTCACAAAACCACAACAGAATCAGGTAATAACTTTGTGCGGTTAAATGATGAAGGTAAAAGTCATTTGCAACCACCGCACGCTGACTTGATTTCAGAAATAGAATTAATCACAGAAATTGCTCATCGTTTACATGGTGAAACTCCAATAAATTGGCGGAGACTCCAAGATACAGTTTATGTGAGAGAATTAATTGCTAAAACCATTCCTGGATATAAAAAAATTGGCACAATTGACCAAACCAAACAAGAATTTCTCATTGAAGGGCGAATTTTAGAACAACCAAAGTTTTCCACATCCGATGGTAAAGCGCAAATGTTTGTCACACCTTTACCACAATTATCTATACCAACCAAAGCAGCCTTTGGACTAGCAGAAAATCAGCCAGGAATTGTAGTAATTTTAGGAACAGGACGCAGTTACGGTCAACATAATACTGTAGTTTATCGTAATGAAGACAAGTATCGAGGAATGCCCCACCGACACTGTATTTTAATGAATCCTGTAGATGTCCAAAAAGCAGGATTTCACGAACATCAACGAGTCACCGTTAAAGGAGATAAGGGGAAATTAGAAAATATTGAAATTATTTGTGGAGCAATCCGTGAAGGTGTAGCTTTTATGTTTTATCCTGAAGCTAATGTTTTATTTACAGCAAAAATTGATCCAAAAAGCGGTACACCTGCTTATAAAAGAGTTCCGGTTTGCATTATAAATAATTCGTAATTCGTAACGATGCTCCCGCCCCGCTCCGCTCTAAGCGCAGCTATGCCGCAGGCTTTACGTAATTCGTAATACCCTACGGGTACTCCTTTGCTACGCAACGCTACGGCGAACGGAGAACTCGGAGAGTAGCAACAAGCTACGTAATTCGTAATTAAGGATAGAAGCTCCTCCAGTTATTGATACTCCCCTACACCCCTATACCCTTATACCCCTACACCCCTGCTATAAATGATAAGTGTTTACTCTTTAATAAGCAGTGCAGAATTATACACAGATTTTCCCTATGGTAATTGAATCAACAATGGGAGAAGAAGCGATCGCTTCTAATCTTAAGCAATTTCTTTTAGTTCTCTCCGTTTCTTTAGGCGTAGCGACTCTACCACAGATATTTAGTTGGTTTCGTCAAATTCCCTATACCCTACTACTAGTTATAGTTGGTTTAGGTTTAGCGGTGGTGGATGTCCGCCTTGTCACTCTTTCCCCGGCTTTAATTCTGTTTATCTTTCTCCCACCCCTCTTATTTGAAGCCGCCTGGAATCTCAAATGGTCAGATTTAAAGCAAGATTTTGTACCAATTTGTTTATATGCCATTTTGGGCGTAGTTATTTCTATTGCTGGAGTTGCCATTGGACTCAATCAAATAGCGGGAATATCTTTAACTACAGCTTTACTTATCGGCGCAAGTCTATCTGCAACTGATCCTGTATCTGTCACCGCTTTATTCCGGGAATTGGGTGTGGGAACTCGCCTAGTCACCCTCATGGAAGGAGAAAGCCTCTTTAATGATGGTATGGCTGTAGTTGCTTTTGGTTTTTTGGTAGCCTTACCCTTGGGAAATGCCGAATTAGGAATACAACCAATATTATTAGAGTTCTTTCAAGTAGTTGGTATTGGTTTAGCTGTCGGAGGTTTAATTGGTTTTGGAATTTCTTACCTCACCCAACGCTTTGATTTACCAATGGTAGAACAGTCATTAACCTTAGTTTCCGCCTACGGTACTTACCTAATTACAGAAGATTTGGGTGGTTCTGGAGTTATTGGAGTCGTTACCACAGGCTTAATTTTAGGTAACTTTGGTTCTCGTATTGGCATGAATCCCCGTACTCGCATTATCGTCTCTGAGTTTTGGGAATTTTTAGCCTTTTTCGTCAACTCTATAGTGTTTCTGCTAATTGGTGATCAAATTCGTTTCGCAAGCCTCAAAGACAATTTACCCATCATTGGGGTAACTGTAACTGCCATGATTTTAATGCGGTTTGTGGCAATTTACATTCTGAGCTTTGTCAGTAAAAATATTACCAAATCAGAGATTAGTTTACCTGATCAAACTATCTTATGGTGGGGTGGGTTAAGAGGTTCTGTTTCCATTGCTTTAGCTTTGAGTGTACCCACAATTTTAGGCGAACGAGAAACTATTATTGCTACTGTTTTCGGTGTAGTTTTATTTACCTTACTCGTCCAAGGATTGACCATTAAACCCCTATTACAAAAATTGAATTTGTTAGGTGATGCACCCTTAAGAGAAGAGTATTTAGAAATGGTAGCGCGGAATATTGCCTTAGAAAGAGTTTTGCAATATCTCCAGACAGAAAAACACCCTGGAATTGAACCGGAGTTTGTTCGCTATCAAGAAAAACTCATCACAGGGGAGATGGCAGAAATTCACACCAAACTGGAAAAATTACAAGATGAGTACCCCAACATTCAGCATTTCATCACTGAACAGTTTCAAGAAAAACTACTAGCAATTGAGGCAGACACCTATGCAGAATTTGTCAAAGCTGGTAGGTTAAATCAAGAACTAGCACCCCTGTTAGAAAATGTTCTCCACCATCAAGGGTAATTCGTAATACCCTACGGTAAGCAAGGTACGTAATTCGTAATTAAGTAATCAGTAATAGGATTTACTCATTACTCATTACTTATCACTCATTTATCCAACTTCCAACCAAGTGCTGTAGCTACCTGACCGGCTAATTCTAGGGGATTGAAAGGTTTAGCGATCGCTGTTACCATGCCTAATTGAGAGTAGCGGCGACGGTCAGAAGCTTGGATTTTGGCGGTTAATAAAATTACAGGAATTTCCTTGGTGGCTGGATTAGCTTGCAGTTGCTCAAAGGTAGCAAGTCCATCCATATCAGGCATCATCACATCTAGGAGGATAGCATCTGGTTGGTGAGTTTGGGCTTGGTTGATACCTTCTTTACCAGAACTGGCTGTTACCACCTCCCAGCCTGCTACTGTTTCTAAACAAACTTTGGCGACTTCTTGAATATACTGCTCGTTATCAACCACTAGAATGCGTTTAGTTTTCATGATGGCTGGCCTCTTTTTGGTTGTGAGTAATTCGTTGCAGCAGTTCTATCACTCGTTGTTCAAATTCTTGGGTGGTTACACGTCCTTTTGTTAAAAACTCTGTATCTCCTAGCTTAAGCCTTTTACGCTCTGATTCATCTAAATCTTTAGCAGAATATACAACTAACGGGATATTACACAGATGGTTGTGCTTTTGTAACCAATCGACTACTGTAAACCCATCAGTTTCTGGTAAAATCAAATCTAGAATTAATAAATCTGGGTTGACTTCTTGACTGAGGTGAATTGCTTCTTTCCCAGTTTTGGCATAGAAGGTTTCAATGCCATGTCGTTCAAATACAGTGATGAGTAGTTCCACTAAATCAGGATCATCCTCAACAATGAGGATGCGGACTCGCTGAGAAAATTTGGCGATGACTTGTCTGAGGGATTGTAATAAATGGCTTTCTTGGACTGGTTTACTTACCCAATCAACAAAGTCTGCATGGGATTGGCTATTGGTATTTTGCTTGTAAACGCTGCAAATCACAATGGGAATGTCTTGTGTTTGTCCTTGTTCCTTTAATCTTGCCATTGTTTCCCAACCATTCATACCAGGCATGAGTAAATCTAGTACAATCACATCAGGGTGTTGGCTAGCTGCTAAGGCGATCGCTTCTTCTCCATTACTTACAGTTACCACTCGGTATCCGCCTGTTTCTAGGAGAGTTTGCAGTTCTACACGAATGACAGGATCATCATCACAAACTAGAACTAAAGGGGACTGGTGACTGGTGACTGGTGACTGGGGATAATTGGTTAATTCTGTGTTTGGCGGCACTGGTAAAATTGGCAGACTAAAGTAAAAAGTGCTACCTTCTCCTAAAATACTTTCTACCCAAATCCGGCCTCCATGCTGTTGAACAATACTTTGGCAGATAGCCAAGCCTAAACCTGTACCGTCATGGTTGCGTGAATCAGAGGAATCTACTTGCTGAAATCGCTCAAAGATAGTATCAATTTTATCTGCTGGAATCCCTCGTCCGGTGTCTGTGACTGTCACTAAGACTTCATCACCGTATTTTTGAGTAACTAGGGAGACTGTGTTTTCTGGTGAGGAAAATTTGATAGCATTACTGAGAAGATTTGTTAAAGTTTGCACAATCCGATCAGGATCTACCCATAATTCTACTGATGGGCTATTGATGGATAGTTGCACTTGAGCTTTATTCGCCAAGGGCTGCATAATACTAACAGCCGACTCAATCAAGTCTGTCAAGTCGCAGCTTTCCCGCTCCATTTTCACCCTACCAGACTCAATTCTTTCGATGTCGAGGATGTCATTAATCAAGCGAACTAGGCGTTCTGTGCTGTCGGTGGCAATTTGGAGTAGGCGTTTACCTTGCTCTGATGTTGCTGGTAGTAACCCACTGGTAAGCATTCCCAATGAGCCGTGAATTGAGGTTAAGGGTGTACGTAGTTCATGGCTGACTACAGATACAAACTCATCTTTCATTCGTTCGATTTGTTTGCGCTCTGTAACATCACGTAGAATTACAGTATATAAAATTTCATTTTCAATGTGCAGTTTCGATATAGAAGCTTCTGCGGGAAATTCTGTGCCATCCTTCCGACAACCATATATTTCCCGCCGTTCTCCCATACGTCGTGCCAAGCTAGGAGACTGTCCAAAGCCAGAAACATGGTGACGGTGTGCCTCAGCAAAACGCTGGGGTAACAGCACATCTAGGGTTTGTCCGATAATTTCCTCGGCAGAGTAGCCAAAAATTTTCTCAGCCCCCTGATTAAAGAGGGTAATTTTTTGGCTAGCATCAATGGAAATAATTGCATCGTCAGCAATATCTAAAATCCGTGCCAATCTAATTTGAGAAATCCGCAGTGCTTCTTCTATGCGTTGGCGTTCATCAAGTTGTGATTGTAGCTGACGATTGACATTCACTAGCTCTACAGTCCGTTCTGCCACTCTTAGTTCTAGTTCATTATTAGCAGCTTGTAGGGCGGCTTCGATTTGCTTGCGATTACTAATATCTCTAACTGTACCCAGCATTCGCACAGCTTCATCAGCTTGATCGTAATAAATTTTACCTGTTCCCTCCAGCCAATGAAGACTGCCATCAGACCAAACTACGCGAAATTCATGATTATAATCGGTTTTTTGGTTTTGGGCATCCTGAAATGCTTGTTCTAAACCGGGCCAGTCTTCTGGAAGAACCAGTTTTTTGAAGGTTTGATAAGAAACATGGGGATGAGTAGCTTTAAGACCAAATAATCGGGTATGACCCTCAGACCAAGTAATTTTGTTGGTGATCAGATTCCAGTCCCAAATCCCTAAATTCACTGCTTCTAGAGCCAGGGCGAGACTTTCCTCACTTTCTTTGAGGGCAGTTTCGGCAAGTTGGCGATCGCGCTGATTCCGTAATGCTAAAATCCCATAAGCTAAATCTGCTGTTAGTTCCTGTAAGAGTTTCACCTCATTCACATCGAAAGCATCCGGTTCAACCGCGTAAATATTCAATGCTCCAAAAGTTTTACCATTAACCATTAAAGGTAAAGCAATTGCAGCAGCATAACCCCGACTCATCGCTTGACAACGCCAAATCTCATACCGGGAATCAGTGAAAATATTTTGAATAATTGTCGTTTTGCCTGTACGGATAGCTGTAGCAGTGGGACTCTGACCATGAATTGTATCAGCCCAAGTCAGATGCAGAGATTGCAGATATCCATCTTCATAACCTGCTTGGGCGGCTGGTTTAATATCTTTTTGGGAATTATTCTCAGCATAGGCTACCCAAGCCAGGCGATAACCACCGACTTTGATAATAATGTCGCACACTTGCTGGAGTAATTCATCTTCATTGTTGGCACGAATCAAGGCTTGATTGCAACCACTCAAGGTTTGCAATGTGCGATTTACACGGGTAACTTCTGCTTGGACTTGTTTGTAATTGGTAATATCCCGTGTAATTGCCAACTGTACCCAACTACCATCTGCGGCGTTACGCAAAGGCACAGAGTGAGTTTCCACCCAACGACGATGACCCCTACAAGTGATCATCTCAAATTCTAGACTGCCTTTTTCCCCTTGACAAACAGTTTCATTCAGTTGACGAAACGCCTGTTGATACTCAGGGACAATCAGATCATACACAGACTTACCCACCACAGATGCCGCATTATCTGCCTCTAATGTCGCCAAACACGCCGGGTTAATTTCCAATAAAGTACCATCAGCCGCCACAATTGTGACACACTCTGGTTCAGCATCAAAGATGGCACGTCCGTCGGTGAAGAAGGGACTGGGGTTGGAGGCAGGGGGGCAGGGGGCAGGGGGCAGGGGGTTGGAGGCAGGGGGGCAGGGGGCAGGGGGCAGGGGGAGAAATTCTACCTTGTCTACCTTGTCCCCCTTGTCTACCTTGTCCCCCTTGTCTACCTTGTCCCCCTTGTCTACCTTGTCTCCCACCTGCTTCTGTCTCACTCGCCTTAACAGTTTCACCCTTTCCAGGCGGTTGATAATACGCGTTACTAATTCTGGCCCCACGATGGGTTTGCTGACAAAATCATCAGCACCGACGCTATAAACTTGATTGACTATTTCCGCGTCGCTGTGGACTGTGAGAAATAGGATCGGTAATTCACTCCATTGGGCATCATTACGGACTACTTGACATAGTTCGATGCCGTTGGTGTGGGGCATTTCCACATCTAGAATTAACAAGTCTGGATTTTCTGACTTTAATACTTCCCAAAAACGCCGAGGATCATCTAGGGTAATGACTTTTAAGCCCCAAGGTTGGAGGAGGGTTTGCAATAAAGCTAGAATTTTCGGGTCATCGTCTACAGCTAATACTTTGGCTTCCGCCTGGGGAAGTTGTTGTATGATTTGAGCGATCGCTTCTACAACTTTGGCTGTGGGTTGGGGTTTTTGTAAAAAGGTATGTTCACCTTGCCGTGCTAGTTGCAAACGGTGGTGAAAATCTGTCTGTTCTGTAAAAACTACTACTGGTACAGGTGGTTTGAGTTGGGCGAGTTCTGCTAAAAAATGTAAACTTCCTTCTGGATGGGC
>JBODRP010000239.1:0-8812 GCA_050633005.1 Trichormus sp.
CCACCAGTTGCCAGCCAACCAAATGTAGTTAAAAATACCTTAGATGAAGTGCCACCAGCCGCTAAACCCAGCACAGTCAATATGTTAGCTGCATCTGTGCGTTCAGACATCAAACCAGTGGCTGTGCGAAATGCCCCTATCAAAGTTCAACAGTCACCCAATTCTCTACCTAACTTGCCAGTTGTTCCCTTTGGTGCAAGTTTACCCAGGCCATCTACCAACGGCGAAGCTGTATCAGTATCATCCCTCACTGTCACCCCCCCTGCTCCCACCCATACTTTAGAAGGACTGCTAGAGTTAGGTAATAAATCTGTAGCACTGTTTCAAGTCAACGGTGTTAGTCGTCGTGTTCACATTGGTGAAAGTATTGGCTCTAGCGGTTGGACATTAGTAGATGTCAATAACGGTGAAGCTATAGTCCGCCGTAATGGTGAAGTACGTTCTATCTTTGCTGGACAAAAGTTATAAGTTCATAAGTGCGGCTTGTAGTTAGCCCAGTAAGGTGCAAACCTTACCAAGCTAGAAATATTTGACTATATTTTTAGTAACTATCTCCCCTGTTCCTTGGCAATAATTTATCTGGCTACGGCAATATCAATTAAGATGAGGAATATACTTGGTAGCGCACACTTTTTTATTAGAGCCAGGACGCTGGGTAATTCAAGGCAGTTGGTTAGAACGCAATGGAATGCCAATCAGTTTTAAGGGCATGAGCTTGGTAGCCTGGAATCGAGATAACTGGTTTACCATGGCCACAAAACTCATCTTTCCTGGTAGCGATCGCCCTGACATCTGTTTACAATACAAAGGGCGTTTGCACGAAGGTGAACGTCAATATACTTTTTTACTCCAGCATAGTCTGCTTGGTCAGGTTGAAGGTGAAGGTTGGATTGGTTTAGAAGCAATCATACAACGTTATTGGGTAATTAGCGATCGGCAGCGTCGTAGTGGCTTTGAAACGATGCACCGAATTGCAGACGATACATATTACCTCAGTAGCGGTATCATGGCTGCTCACTCTCTCATCAGTACAATGGAAGCCAAATTAAACCTCCAGCCACCGCATAATTAACAGATTCAGTTAAAGGTTGGTAGTGAGAACTTTAGTTCTCTCTGCGTTCGCATAGCGTGTCGTAGACAGACGCTCCGCGAACAAACAAGGACTAAAGTCTTTACTACGAACTTAGAGATCATTTATAAAGTAAAGCTGAAATTGTAGGGTGCGTTAAAGCAACGCGTAACGCACCGTGTGATTATGGTGCGAGGCTCTTAATCCTATTGTTTTTATACTAGAATCCCCTGGCTTTACGTTTTTGATTTAAAGCCAGGGGAAGGTTAAATATATAAGTTTTCATGGCTGAAGTTATCTAGGTAACAAAAACTGGGCAAACTAACACTACATCAAAACCCAAGTCCCCAGCATCAGGATACATCTACCTGTTTATTTCATTGCACTTTTCTACCCCAAGAGTTATAGCCGATAAAACCTAGCGGACAGTTAAGTGTAATTCACATTTGTTAAACATTGGAGTCGAAGTTTCTATGTCAGACCCCAACATTGGCCGTTTTCTCAGTAAACGCTACCAATTGCAAGAATTAATTGGTACTGGCGCAATGGGTAAAGTATATCGCGCTAAAGATGTCTTATTGGGAGGTGTACCGGTTGCTGTGAAGTTTCTTGCTCTGTCAATACATAATGAAAAGATGCGACTGCAAGATAGGTTTGAGAGAGAAGCGAAAACTTGCGCCTTACTAGGACAAAAAAGTATTCATATTGTTCGGGTGATGGACTATGGCGTAGATGAAAATAAGACTCCTTACTATGTCATGGAATATCTACAAGGGCAAGGGCTTAACCAGATAATTCGACAGCAAAATCTATCGTTACCCCGATTTTTGAGTATGGCACGGCAAATCTGCCTGGGTTTAAAATGCGCTCATGATGGTATTCCAGTTGATGGCTCAGTTTACCCAATTATTCATCGGGATATTAAACCTAGCAATATGCTAGTGATTCAAGATCCCAGTTTTGGCGAATTGCTCAAGATTTTGGATTTTGGTATTGCTAAATTACTACAGGCTAACGGTGATCAGACAAAATACTATTTGGGAACACTAGCCTATTCTTCTCCCGAACAAATGGAAGGCAAAGAACTAGATAATCGCTCTGACATTTATAGTTTGGGTGTCATGATGTTTGAAATGTTAACGGGTAAAATGCCGCTCGTCGCCTCAAGTCACTCTTTTGGCGCATGGTATAAAACCCATCACAATCAAGCACCGCGCAGTTTTACTGAAGTCGCTCCTAGCTTGGTTATTACTCCAGAGGTGGCAAGTCTAGTAATGAGTTGTTTAGCTAAAAAAGTGAAGGATCGCCCCCAAAGTATTAGTGAAATCCTGCAAACTTTAGAATCTATCGAACAGCAACATCATCAACAGCCAATTCCACAAGAACATCATCCATCTACTGATACTGTCACTCTTCCAGCCGACTCTGAGCAGAAGATAAATAATAATGTGCCATTACAGTTAGATTCAGGAAAGCATGAAATTGCTTTCTCTGCTGCTTGGCCAAAAAATAAACCAATTGCTGATATTGTTTTTCCTCAACCCATCCCAGTTAATGGTGAGATGATACCAGCATTATGGGTAATGCTACCACAGAGAGAAATTATTCAACGTCTGATATGTAGCCGGTACAATCAATTTTTGTTTATCACTGCTCCCCACCCCATGATGTTGTGGATTACTGTTCTGTATAATCGCAAACATGGAGCTAAATGGTTGCCTTACTACCTTGATCTTAAAACTAGTCTCGGTCAAGAGATGGTGAAATTAATGTTGAAAACAGGTTACTATCATTTACTCTTGTTTGCCCGGGAATCACCTCATACCTGTTCTCATGTCCTAGTTACTAGTATTGCCTCAGCTCAATGTCAACGACTACAACAATGGATGTTAGCTGCCAAAACCTTTGTATCTGGGGCTGATCCTCAAATTAGCAAAAACTTGCTCAAACAAGAGTATGAAAAAATTAAACCCCAAATTTTGGCCAAGCTAGATGGTATTGACACTGATTCCGCCTTTGATATCTCTGGCTAGTCAAAATATTTGTACAATTTATCTCTAACCGATTTCAAACATTGTAAACTTTTATAAACAATATATATATCTAGTTGTAAGTAGTATTGAGAATAAATATAATAGTCAACAGTGCTGCCTAAATAAGCAAGTGCTTAGTCAAATATAACCAAATAATTCTTCTTGCTGGTTACATTAGTAATGTATGTGTAGGTAAGCAATGTCATGTTTCGCATTCGTTTGTTAGCAAGTTTACAAAATTACTAGCTAGTTGGCTTGATAAATCAACCAAACCTGAGTTACAAAGCACGGGGCTTAAAACCACAACAGAGTATTATCAGTTTTTTGTGGTAAGGATTTCAGAAATAACTTGAGTTGCGATTGAAGTTGACGCCCCAGCATCCCCAGCTCCTTTCCTCCGTGGAAGTGAGCAAGAGAAGGAGGTCGCCCACTGCGACATACAACTTGCTCTATGCCAAAGTGGAACCAGAATCTAAGCCCCACTGATGCTTAAGCAACTCTTGGTAAGTTGCTTCACGCACGACCATCTGCTCATAGAGCTTGACTAAAAAGTCTTTAGCTTGGTCATGGCTCATATTCTGTACTTGAGTGGCAAATGAGTGGATGCTAAATTGCTGTTCCAAGGAGAGTTTAATTGGTTGGTTCATAATAGACTCCTAAAAGACAACGCGTAAGGTTGATTTTGGTAACACCAGCCCTAGAAAAATAGGTCTTGGTTGGGATTTGCTACCAAGTCTCTGTATTAAGAAAGATAACAACTATCTAGACAGATTGCCCATATCCTGAGAGTGGAGATTTGGGCTAGGATTTTCTGTACTAGAACCTAATGAGATATAACCCAAGTCTGTCTGGACAGGTTTGGGGTGCATTTTAGGTAGCTAGAATATCTTTCTTGACCTCCAGTTCCTGCATCTGTTTGGAAATTGTCCTTAAGGGACATTGCCAGAGAAGAGTGAACTTAGAAGGTATTAAGATCGCATTATATGCTGCTTACATTATGATGTGCAACATGTCAATCAACTAAATTGTGTAATTTCAGCCGCCAACTGGGAATTTTGGTGGCTAAAATTATTTGTATCAAGTTGTAAACAGGAAAAATGCTCAGGCTGAACAAAATGCTGAGTATATTTACCTGAGTGATGCGTAAAGCCCCCAAGTATGAGGTACAAAACCAATAAGTTTTGTACCTCATACGTCTTTTAAGTGGGTAGGGTGGTTTCATACAACCAGAGAAAAAAATAAACCTAGCTTTCAAAGCCTCTCCCCCCGTGGGGGAGAGGTTTGGAGAGGGGTCAAAATCTCGGCTACAAAACGAAAAATCAAAACTTATAGATTTTTCTTTTTTCGTATGAAACCACCCTGCATACGTCTTTTAAGTGGGGCATATAAGCGAAGATGCGGGTTTTAACCCGCCCGTAGCATCATACCTTGCTATATTGTAGAAATTTTGATATTGCTGTAAAGTTAACATACAGAAAATGTGCGCCTAGTAACAATTAGAGATGATTGCATAATATGTACGGTTGCCAGCCAGTTTTAATTAAACCAAGTAATGAACTTGCTGCAACCCTTAAGGTATTGAATTAGGTAGAAGAAATAATCAAACTATTGTCCAGATACCAACTGCAAGACTAAAACAGAGGATTAAACAACTATGTGAACTGTACAGCATCAAATTTCATGAAGTTGAGGAGAGCTATACTAGCCAATCTTCGTTTTTAGATGGTGATACAATACCTAAATTCTGCGAAAAACCGGAAGGGGAGCCAGCGCGTTGTGGGGGTTCCCCCCATTGTAGCGACTGGCGTTGGGTATCTTCAGGAAAACGAGTCAAACGTGGTTTGTTTGTCACTGCAACTGGTAAACAAATCTCTGCTGATTTAAACGCCAGTGCCAATATGCTCATTAAAGCATCGACACAGCTAAAACTCAAATTAGATTTAGCCAAGGTTGTTAGGGGGCTTTTGACTGTCCCGCCAAGGAGCTTTCTTTGGGAAAAGAACTGTAAAACACAAAAAGCGACGGTTTTCACCTCGCTTTTTGTAACAGTTTAGAATCCCCGTACTGAAGCACGGGGAGTAGTCAATAAATCTGTTCTCTACTCGCTATGCGACCTGAATAATGAAAAACTCCATCCCCTTGTGGGTGGAGTTTTTGAGCATAGGGAATTGGGCATGGGGTAAGGGAAAGAACGTACCAATGCTCTATGACGGCAGTCCGCTCAAGTCGGGAAAGCCGCCCACGCGGCTGCCTCCCCCAAGGGGTGGGGCGGCTGTCCCTCTCCGCCCATAAGGCGATGGAGTTTCCCGCCGCTTTCGTTGAAAGCAAAATACCCCGAATTTAGGGCAACCTAATCGGGGGATAATGTCAAGTAAGTAGAGAATTGTTATTCGATCGCTACGATGACAATAGTGATGTTATCGTGTCCACCTTGTTCTTTAGCGGCTTCTACTAGAGAGAGAGCCGCTTTGTCCAAAATCGGGGTATCATTCAGACAAGCAGCTATGTTTTGATCAACCAGTTCTTCAGTTAAACCATCACTGCATAATAACAAGCGATCGCCTATTTTTACATCTAATGGTTGTACTTCCACTTGGTGTAAGTCTTCCCGTCCCAAACATCGCGATAGTACATGACGAAATGGATGAACCCGTGCTTCTTCTGGAGTGATGTCGCCAATTTTAATAGCTCTAGCTACCCAAGTATGGTCTTCTGTCACTTGTTCTAATTGGGAATCCCGTAAACGGTAGAGCCTGGAGTCACCGACATGAGCGCACCAAGGCGATTCATGTTCACGAAAGATGACAACTACCACGGTTGTACCCATATCAGCACGCTCAGGATGACTTCGCTGATCCTCTAGAATAGCCTCATTGGCTTCCCATAAAGCTTTCTCTAACAAATCGGTAGATGGCTCAGGCGAGTTCCAATTCCTAGTTAAATATTCTTGAATTTGCTTCGTAGCGATGCGACTTGCTTCTTCCCCGCCTGCATGGCCACCCATGCCATCAGCAACAATGAAAAATCGCCCTTCCGGGTCAATATAGTAATGATCCTGATTATTAGAACGTACAAGTCCCGGATCGCTCAGACCCGTGAAGTTAAGTTTCATAGCTTTTTACTGCAACAATTAATACATACGGTCATAACGGTCGAGGCGGAGAAGCAGTCGCATCAGTATTACTGAAACTGCTGCGGCGATTAAACCAGCCAGCAGTGCTAACCATACATAATGATTAACTAATAAAATTGTGGCTGAAAGGGTAAATCCACTGATAATAAGAGCATAGCTCATACCCAACTGAATATTGCTTTGTCGCCGTAAAAGTCGCTCTGTTTCTATAGAGCGCACCCGTAGGCGCACATCTCCCCGTTCAATTTTTTCTAATGTATCTTCTAATCTCCGTGGTAATCCGAAGGCGGTGGTACTGACTTGTACTGCTTGGCGGCTTAACTCATTGAGAAAGCTATTGGTATCTGCACCATTCATGTTAGTCATAAGCTGCATTGCGTATGGTTGGGCAACTTCCATAAAGTTAAACTCTGGATCTAAGCCTTTACCTACCCCTTCAAGGGTGGAAAAAGCCCGCATCACAAAAGTAAAAGTTGCTGGGAATCTAAATGGCTGATTATAAGCTATTTCGTATAAATCATCACTGATGGCGGCCACAGATTGAGCTTCAAAAGGCTTATCCATGAAATTATCTAGCATATACTGCACAGAACGCCGCACTGGCCCCATGTCATCGACGGGAGCGATCGCACCTAAATCTATGAGAGACTGGACTACGCGATCGCCATCTTTTTGAGCAATGCCAAATAGGGTTGCCATCAGTCCTTCCCGGACATTAGATTTAATCCGCCCCATCATGCCAAAATCGTAAAAAATCAATGAACCATCAGGACTGACAGCAATATTACCAGGGTGGGGATCAGCATGGAAAAACCCATCATTGAGTAATTGCATCAAGTATGCTTGCGCGCCTTGACGTGCCACAGACTTTCTGTCTATACCTGCGGCTTCTAAAGCCTCATATTGGCTAATTTTAATGCCCGGCATATATTCCAAAGTCAGCACCCTGGGGGAAGCGTAACGCCAATAGACTTTCGGGACTTTTACCCAGTCGTAACCGCGAAAGTTACGCCGAAAAGCGTCAGCGTTTTTACCTTCATTGAGATAATCAATTTCTTCCCAAAGAATGCGACAACACTCTTCATAAATCCCCATCCAATCTCGCCCCCGTCCCCATTTGGGGTGGTTTTGAAAATAGCGAGCAATACCCTTGAGAATTTGTAAATCAATCTCAAATAATTTTTTTAATCCAGGGCGTTGTACTTTGACAACAACAGCTTCCCCGCTATGTAGTACCGCTTTGTGTACTTGTCCCAAGCTAGCAGCTGCCAAAGGAATCGGTTCAAAACTTTGGAAAAGTTCGGGAATTTTTTTACCTAATTCTTGTTCAACTGTTTTTTCTACTTGTTCGTAGCTAAAAGCAGGTACTTTATCTTGAAGTTTTGCCAACTCTTCGACATATTCACTGGGGAATATATCAGCGCGGGTAGAAAATAATTGCCCCACCTTAATAAAGGTAGGCCCCAAATCCAGGAAAGTATTACGAATCCAGACAGCTTGGGCTTTGCGCCGTGCTGCCTGTTTTGCTTCCGTCACACCGCCAGGATAACTCCAAGCTTTGTTATACCGCCAAATTTTGAACATTAAGGTCAACACGAACCCCCAAATGTCCACAAATCGCCGCTTACTGGAGTAGTTTTCCCGATTCCAACGGTATGCCTTATCTGAATAACTAGTTTCCATATCTTACACGTACCGTTGGGTTTTCACTGAATCACCTGGAAGAAAAGACACTCTGATTCCTAAACTGTTGTTTACGAAAAATCATTTGTCAATAATTTTTGACTATTGACTAAATTACACAGAACTGCTGCGATAGCGTTGTAACTCATTTCGCAGTAAAGCTATCTCGGCGCGCAGTTCATCAATTGTGGCTTGTAAGTCAACTCCATCAGCACCAGTTGAGGTAGTACCTGTAGTAGTTTGACCTGTTTCAGCAGCTGCCGCCGCGCGGTTAGCTCTTTCTATCACTTCATCTGTAAATTGGCGTAGCTGTTCTCTAGCTTCCGCATCAAATTTACCGATTTCGCTCAAAGCATCGGTCAAAACCACCTCTAGACGTTCATTGACGACTTCAGCTAAGGCTCTACCGACAAAAAAAGCTTGCACAAGGGGATTACTCATAAATTTTTGTTACGCTCGTCCGCAAGAGAATTATAACTTGCCCGTATGCTTTACGGCTTCTATCTGAGGCTGATCAAGCTCAACAGCAGACTTCGTCAACAATGCTCCTATATGCTCCTATACATGAATATGTTATGCAGTACATCAGCAATACTTTGAGGTTGATACATTGATTCCAGCAGAAGCAGCACTATCCTTGGGGTTTGAAAATGTCTAGCTGAAGCAAATTTTTTCGTGATTTCTCAGCCGAGAAAATTATCAATTTATTTTTACAATTAGCAATATTTTTGATATAAAAAGCAACTTCTACCAGTTTGAAAAAAGAATTGTTTGAATTGGTATGATTTTCACCATTAAATAGGCATAAATAAAAGAAAATCCAGAGATAAAATACTAACTTCATCAAAAATTTTAGTTAATAACCAAGGTGAGATTTACCAAGGAGAATTTTAT
>JBODRP010000240.1:0-8787 GCA_050633005.1 Trichormus sp.
ACTCATCAGCACGGTTAGGTGAATGGGACTTTCTACTTCAACATGACCAATCACTTAAAGTTGAAGATTTACCCACCTACACATCTGAATCAGAACTAGAAAAATTACAAACAGTTGTCAGCAGATTAAAATCAGCAGGGATTGAATCATATTTAGTAGATATTACCACCCCTGACATTGCATCGGTAGGTTTTCACGTAGTACGGACTTTAGCCACTGAATTAGTACCGATTTATTTTGGCATTGGACAAGAGCCATTAGGTAGTAAGCGTTTATTTGAAGTTCCAGAACGCCTAGGTTATGGTTGTCGGACTGAAGCAGACTTGAATCCTTGCCCTCATCCGATTGCTTAACTTATATCTTGCACCATTCTCAACAAGCCTTAAAAAGCCCTAAAAAACCGGGTTTCTGAACGAAAGATTAAGGTTTTATGCTGAGGGATTTGCAAGAAACCCGGTTTTTAACCGAGGTGGGGACTTTGCGAGTATTACGAATTACGAATTATAAGGGAGTTGCTGAATGTACAAAGTTAATGAACCTCTGGAATTAACTCTTCTTTATCACTGGAACTCACCACCGCCAACTGGTTATGTTAAGCCAGTTCCGGCTACTGAAATACGGTATATGCCGGAGGCTGGGGTGATTGAATTACCGACAGTACCACAGGATAACTACCTCACCGATTTATTAAGACAACGCCATTCTGTGCGGGATTTTAAAGATACCGAGATGCCCTTGATTTCCCTGGGGCAGTTACTCGATGCGGCTTGTGGTATCAATGGCTTACGTAATATAGAAGGCCATATCTTTGAAGGGCGGAACTCTCCTTCTGCGGGTGGATTGTATCCGATTGAAATGTTTGTATCTATACAGAAAGTAACAGGATTATCTCCGGGATTATATCACTATGAACCCCGTGGACACGGATTGCATTGGGTGAATGAGTCAGTACCGAGTGACTTTGTAGAACCTCTATTACAGCAGGATTATGTTGCCAATGCTAATGCTTTGTTTATTATGACTGGGGTTTTTATGCGATCGCTCCATAAATATAGTACACGGGGCTACCGTTTTATCCTGTTGGAAGCCGGTCATCAAGCTCAAAATCTCTGCCTGATGGCTGTAGAATTAGGGCTTGGCAGTCTTTGCCTAGGCGGATTTCACGATGCAACTGTCAATAATATTTTAGGCATTGACGGTCAGCGTCATGCAGCACTGTACTGTGTTGCCGTAGGAAGTGAAGGTAATTCGTAATTCGTAATTCGTAATTCGTAATGGGCTAAACGCCCCGCTTCCGCTAACGTAATTCCGCTACGCGGAAGCAAGCTACGTAATTCGTAATGAGTTAAAAATTCTTTAATTTTGAATTTTGAATTTTGAATTTTGAATTGATTTCGACTCACTGCGGCAAAACTTGGATTAATTTGTAGTCTTGTATTGAGCCGATGACGCGGTGTTGTTTGGATATGCGAGAAGTCGGTTGTTTATAAACCCAAGCGTAGTTATAGGGAGGTACTTGGGCAATGGTTTCTACTTTTTTACCGTGAATGGGGGTATAAAACCTCAGTAGTACAGCATTTTTACCAACTAATTCTACAAAATATATTGGGTGGGTTTGTAAAATAGAGGCGATCGCAGGTTTTTGTAAAAAGGTTCTGTAAGCAGGGTTATAATCACTCAATAAACCAAAGCTACCTGCAACGGCTAAAGCTAACCAACAGGGTATTAACCAACCCGCTATCCAAGAACCAGCCGTGAGAAACTTCCAACCCAAGTGGTAACGACTTATCCATATTACAGGGGGAATTAACCAAGCTACACCCAAAATTAAGCCAATGGTTGCATATGTGCGTTCTTCCCAAGCAAAGGCAACTATCGAGGCGAGTATCAATAAAATAGCTAATAACCCACAACCATAACTCAGAGTCTGGGGAATATTGCCTTTTTGTAATAGGGGTTTTCTCTTGACATATCCCAATTGATAAATTCTCCCCAACCAATCTAAACCTACTGCTGCTAACAAGGCGATAAAGGGATAAAGGCTGAGGCTGTAGTGAGATAAACGCGTAGAGAAAATACTCAATTCTGTAAATAAAACAACCGGAAAACCAATGAGGATCAGTTGATAGCGAGGTATAGGACGACGGATAATTAAAATTAATCCTAAAATGCTAAAAAATGCCCAAGGAAAGGCATTTATGGGAATATTCCATAAATAAAATATTATGCCATTTCCAGGACGCTCCTCAGAACCTAACTGGACAACAAAACCAAATAAAGCTGCAAAACTATCATTACCGTAGCGTTGCCAATTAAACCATAGCCAAACTAATGTCGGGATGAAACCTACAACTAAACCGACGTATAATAGTGGATTTGCTAAATGACGATGACGGCGATGGTGAACAATTAAATAGGGTAATAAAGCTATAATCGGCAGCAACATCATAAAGCTTCTCATTAAGAAGCCTAAGCTTAAACTTAACCCAGCAATAAAACTCCAAATATATCTATATTTAGGAGATAATTCTGCTTGGAGAAAAGCATAAATAGCTGAAAGTACTAAAAAAACTGTTGGGATATCAGGAGTACCTAAGCGGCAGTATTGTAACCATAAAAATGTCACACTTAAAATAGTAGCAGCTAGCCAGCCTAACTTTTTGGATAGCATAATTTTGCCAAGTTCGTATGTTAACAACAGGCAAAAAATTCCTAAGATCATGTTAGGTAGTCTGGTGCTAAATTCGCTGATTCCCAATAGCTTGTAGAATATGCCAATTAACCAATATGCCCCAGGGGTTTTATGATGAGCATTACCCCAAGGTGCAATCCAGTCATCAACATCAAACATCTGACGCGCTCTCCAGGCGTACAGCCCTTCATCATGCGCCATGACGCTATTTTCCCCAGAACTGAACAGTAATAAGGGAATTGTCCAAGCTAGTAAACTCACATAAGGCAATGTTGCCGATAGGCTGATTTGCCGCCAAATTGGTTTTAACAAAGGTAGTTTATATAACATTGAATGCTGTGTAAATTTGTTTGACAAATTTAACTATTATTAAAATATGTTAAAGATAACTTGTCTAAAAGAATACCTGAATTTGCACAAGTTGAGTCAAAATTTTTTTTAAGCAGAGATTATGTTGCTCAAACCAGATCAAAGATTGAAATTAGATGACACCGATGATCAGCTGTTTTATGCTTATCCCCGCTTTGTCACCCATGTTGATGAAGGTTTTATCCAGCAGTTAACTGATTTATATCGAGAAAAATTGCAACCCAACACCCGCATTTTAGACATGATGAGCAGTTGGGTATCTCATTTACCGGATGAAATGCAATTTGCCCATGTTGAGGGACACGGACTCAATCCGGAAGAATTAGCCAAAAATCGCCGTTTAAATCACTATTTCGTCCAAAATCTCAACGATAATCCGGCTATACCACTACCAGATCAAGATTTTGACGCTGTAATTAATTGTGTTTCCGTACAGTACCTACAATATCCAGAAGCCATCTTTAGCGAAATTCACCGTATCCTGAAACCCGGTGGTGTGGCAATTTTCAGCTTTTCTAATCGAATGTTCTTCCAAAAAGCCATTCAAGCTTGGCGGGATGCGTCGGAAATAGGGCGAGTGGAATTAGTCAAACGCTATTTTGCTTCCGTACCAGGATTTACCACCCCAGAAATCATTGCTCGTCAATCTCCACTACCCAATTTCTTACAGTGGTTGGGCGTACCTGGTGGAGATCCATTTTATGCTGCGATCGCTTATCGGCACAAGTGATTATAGGGGTGTAGGGGTGTAGGGGTATAGGGGTGTAGGGGGAGAAAT
The DNA here is from genome assembly GCA_050633005.1 of Trichormus sp. Lineage (GTDB taxonomy): Bacteria > Cyanobacteriota > Cyanobacteriia > Cyanobacteriales > Nostocaceae > Trichormus. Next base: position 3,840 of record JBODRP010000240.1, read on the forward strand.
TCTATCCAATGCCCGATGCCCGATGCCCGATGCCCTAAACTCAATAGTTATCAAAAGGTAAAGTTTCTGAGTGGAAACTGGCAGCAGCGCAGATAATTGCCTCAAAGCTCAAGCATCAGGAGAATCTAAAAATGATTTTTTCCCGTTCACGTAGGGTTTTAGCTGCTGTGTTGCTGTCAGTTCTCTTACTGACTACAGCTTGTACCGCTAAAGCACCCAGCCGTTTTGATCAGGCGCAGCAAGATAGTAGCCGCCAAAAAAGTGGCCTAGCGGTTGCTAAAAATGCAACTCAGGGCAGTAAATTAAACGAATTTTTCCCTACCGAGACAGATGGTTATCAGCGTGTATTTACCCAAGAGAAAAAAGGCTTTGCTGAGGCGAAATTGAAAAAAGACGGTAAAGACGTAGCGATGCTGTCTATTTCTGATACTACCAGCACCCCCGGCGCAGCCGCGAAGTTCTCGAATAGTACGCAGGAAATCGCTGGTTATCCGGCGGTATTGGTAGGCAATACCCAAACTGCCGTTCTAGTAGGCAAATATCAGGTTAAAGTATTATCTCGTTCACCTTCATTTAAAGCTAGCGATCGCCAAGATTTGCTAGAAAAATTTAATCTGGATGGACTAGCAAAACTCAAATAGTTTGCAGCCGTGAAATTAAGCATAACAAACACCAAATCAGGAGATTTTTGTGGGAAAACCAATTTTTGAGTTAGTTGATGAACTCCCAACTAGCGGCTTGACTATTTCGATGTTAAATGCTTTGGATTTTATTGCGCCTGGTGAGTGGCAAAATACAGTTGGTTTTGTGAATACTATTAAAACTGTCACCGGTGAAACCGACGAAGGTTTAATTCAACAAATTGGTGAACGGGCAATTTATCTTTATAATGATCGCTCTCAAGGATATCAAACAGCTTTATGGCTGTATCAAACTGTGGATGGTACAGATAAAGCTCTGGGTGCAGCAGCTTTAGCTAATAAAGTTGGTGAGAAAATTCCCCTTTTGGGTTTTTTGAACTCAATTACTCCCAAAGCTGACAAAGCCCAAACTATTGATTTATGCCTGAAAGTAGTGGCTGAATTAGTAGCTTTTTGTCAAATTAATGGCATCCCTGGGGATAGTATTGGGGATTTTGTCGGTTCTTTAGGCGAATACAGTGGTGAGTCATTAATTCGCATGGTTGCATTAGTTTGCGTTGATGGTTTGATACCCTTGGGGCCAGATTTCATTAATAAAGCCTTATCTGCATTGAGCCAAATTAATCCCCAGGAACTGGATCAAAATTCCACTTTCCAAAGTATTCAAAATGTGATTCCAGGTAACAATGCAGGTAGTAAACTCAATTTCATTGGTGAAAGTGTTGACTCAGTGAAAGGTTGGATGAATGGGATTGTAACTGCTAATAATTTAAGTCCTCAAAAAGTTGTTAGCAACTTACAAAGTTTCATTCAATTTAGTGATGATAAGTTAGATTACCTCGCCGCCTTTCTAGATGTAGCTACCAATTACTACGAACACACAGGTACTCAGACTCTGGCACGTCGTTTAATTGAGCGAGCTGTAGCAGAAATTTAACAGCATCGGCGTAAGTTACCACCTAAAATGCTTATATAGCCGTTATTGGTTGAATTTACCACTGTTTTGACCTAGGTCTGTATTTCATTCAACTGCAAACGGCTATAGGTGGGGATATAAGCCAATGTTGTAGCGTGTCAAGCTTAAAATGTTGCAAAAAAATTGTAGGTTGGGTTGACGCGAGGAAACCCAACACTAGCATCTATGTTAAGTTTTCGATATTTATGTTGGGTTTCGTTCCTCAACCCAACCTACATCTAATGCACAAATTTAGCCTTGCTACGCCAGTATTGTGCGTCAGTTCATTTGCTCAAACTAACGCACCCTAACCCCGTTTCCTATTCCCTTTTAATCAATGCGGGGCAGATTAACTTTCTTCGGGGTTGCGATAGCCGTAGAAGTTGATTGTATATTCAGTAATTTTTACACCCGTTTTTTGTTCAACTTCACGGATAAGTTCTTCTGGTAGTTCAATATGAACATCGAGAATTTGATTAGTATCTACACAATTAACATGACTGTGAGCATCGCTAATATTGCCGTATAAACGTCCATCACAGCGTTCAATGCACTCAATAATTCCCTGACTTGATAGTGCTTCTAAATTCTGATATACAGATGTATGACCGATTTCCTTACCTTCTTGGTTGAGGCGATCGTAAATTTCCCTCGCAGAAAGGTGTTCATTAGCTTGCCATAGTAGTTCTAGAATAAAGCGACGTTGACGGCTTACCCGCATACCTAGGATTTGACACTGTTCAAGTGCATCTTCTAAAGAACGAATGGGTTTTGTGGATACTGCCTGTTTCTGCATATTTAAATCTACTTCACTATCAGAGGAGTTTTCCCAGTTCGAGTTGACGGTGGCTGTGTATCTACCAGGGAACTACAGAACTACAATTTTGTCTTTACACCTGTGCTACTCCTGGGAAATGTTGAGGAAATTCGGGTTTGAGATGATTGTGGGGATAATTTTCTGATGTTTGCCTCACCACACTTTTATCTAAAACAAACTCATTACAACTTTAGCTTAAATTTTAGGTAAATGTCTACCTTATGGCAGCAGCTAAGAGATACAGGAGTACCCAATGAATAAGCTGTTGGGCATTTAATTTAGATATTCACATTGCAGGGGGCAGGGAGCAGGGGGTAAGGGCTTCAAGCAGTGCTGAAAACTCTGCTCAAATTTACTCGAAATCCGCTATTGTTAGGGATAAGCGAGAACCAAGCTAAAAAAATTTAAGGCTTGAGAACCTGTACAAAACTTTACTTTTAAGAGTAGCCAGCTTGTAGAAAGGTAATTGAAAAAACCCAGAAATTTTAAATGGCTGAAAATAAGAGAGTAAAGTAGCGAATCGTGTATCAATCTAACTAACAACTCAAAAATATGGTAATTTACACCCGATTTTGAGCCTGTGGACTCGATAATGCCGACATTACCAGGATGAATCAGGAAGCTAAAGTCTTAAGTCTTTGATTAGATTTAAGAAAGTTTAGTTTAACGGACTTCAGTTCAAAAATATGGTAATTTACACCCGATTTTGAGCCTGTGGACTCAATAATGCCGACATTACCAGGATGAATCAGGAAGCTAAAGTCTTAAGTCTTTGATTAGATTTAAGAAAGTTTAGTTTAACGGACTTCAGTATTATAGGATGGACGCAGTGTTAGAAGGTGTGGGGCTATTATGGCTCGCTATACGTGTTCATTTATTATTGGGGTTAATATTGAGGATCTCCAGCCATTAGTTCTAGATTTGTTACAGAACTTTGATTTGGAAATTCAATACTACACAGGCGATTACATTCTAGCCCGTGAGATTCCGGGAACTGTTGCAGTTTCCCAATTAATTAAAGTCGAAGTGCTGATTGATAAATCAACAGCTACAGAAACAGAAACTAAAATGACTATCGTGATTAAAAATGAGGAATTACCACTCCGCATTAATAATCACTGTCGAGAAATGTTTGATTTTATGAGACAAGAAATTGAAGGGAGTCGCTATTGGCATTTAATCGAAAGTTTAGCCGGATAATAGTTACTAAAAATATAGTCAAATATTTCTAGCTTGGTAAGGTTTGCACCTTACTGGGCTAACTACAAGCCACTAAGATTGAGTTTCTATCAAAGATAGATTCCCCAACTACTTTTCTTAATATGTTCAGAGAACCGTTTAAGTCGGCTGAGTATGTTTTACCACAGTGAGACTTAAATAAACCTCTCTTAACTCTTTTCCCTAAATATTGCTCATGCTTCTTGATGGGTTCAAAATCCAGGAAACTACACTTTGATGTGTAACTCTCCTCTGTAATTTGTACCTTAATCCCAGCCAATTTAGCTTTATATTCTAGCTGCTGAATCAATCTAGCATGAGGAATCTGAGTAAAGTTTTGGTTGTTTCTATTTCCCAAGTTAATTTTCTGTTTCCAATTCTCATTTTTACCGATTATCAAATGTGTGATGTTTTGCCTAACTAGCTGATTGATAATCAATCTACTAGCTGTGTGGAGGTAATAATCCACTTTGTTATTGCGCTTAAGTGTTAATGCTTCTATTTTTCTAGAAGTCCTCTTACAAAGTTCAGATCGCTGGAAGCCACCGCTCTGACTTTGCGCTTTTTGATTGGCAGGTAACTGAGATTGGAGACTAGCTTTAACTTTGTTGTAAAATTGATTACACGATTTAATGGCTTTACCGCAGACGATAAAAGGTCTAAAGTCTGAACAGTTACTACTAACGGTTGCTAAGTTATTTAAACCTATATCAATTGCTGCTATTCTATTATTGGTATTACTTTCTAGGGTGGTAACTTCTTTTTCATACACTGCCTCAATGATGTAGACATTATTTTTCGGGATGATTCTAACTTCTGCAATTTGTCTCAGTTGGGTTTTGACAGATATTGCTAATCCTGAAGGGGTGATTAACCCTTTTTTTAAGGATTTTTGGGAAATAGCCTGATGATTAAAGGTTAATATGTTTCTGCCTTGGAGTTTATGTTTATATTTAGGTAACTTCGGTTCACCTAAAAAATTTTCTGGTTTGATTTGGTATTCTTCTTTAGCTGAATTATAAGCTTTGAAGCATTTCTCGACTTGTTTAAATACCAATTGAGCAACTTTACTCGGTAATGCTTTATAGTCATCACTCGTTTTCAGTGAGTGATATATTTGATTCCATGTTGGTATGGGTTGATTTTGAAAGAAAGCCTGACGACATAGATAAACAGCACAGTTGAATAGGTTCTTTGATAAGAATGACATTTGATCAATTTTTTTGAACCATTGATGATTCTGCTTGATTATATGCCGCTCTACTAAGTAAGTCGGCGGGAAAATTTATAACTATGTAACAAAACCTTAAGGTCAAG
>JBODRP010000241.1:0-8783 GCA_050633005.1 Trichormus sp.
CTACACGAAAGTTTTGCTTTAAAACTAGCATTGTTGTATTTAAAATCAGAACGAATTTTTCCCAAGGGTGCAGTTAGTAATCCCCAGTATTTACAGTTAGGAAAGAAAGTTGTTAACCGCTTTCAAAGCAATGATGGTGCTTATATCAGAGCCGATGCTAAAGGTTATCAAATTTTGTCAAATTTTCCTAAACCTGGTTGTGATGATAGTCCGCAAAAAAACTGTGGTTATCGTCAAGTTAGTATGTCGGATGTGTTAGCTGATAAAGTCCCAACTAGCTTGATTAAGGATCGCATTGTTTTAATTGGTTCTACGGCTTCTAGTATTCAAGAAGGTGTGTTTATCCCCTATTCTAGTAAGCTGATGGCAGGAGCAAAGCCTGTACCTGGGATTGTTTTACAAGCTTATTTCGTTGATCAATTAATCTCCGCAGCTTTAGACGGTAGGCCATTATTAAAAGTTTGGCCAGAATTTTGGGAATATTTGTGGATTTTTGCTTGGTCTTATATGGGAGCAGCAACTACATGGCGAATCCGACAACCTATTCCCAGTATTTTAATTGTCATATTTTGTTGTTCGCTGCTCATACTGGGTGCATATTTGGTTTTTTTGTCTGGTTGGTGGATACCATTGATTCCGCCACTACTAACATTTACTGGCTCAGTGATCTGGATCACCTATCATCTAGCTTATATGCAGGAAGAGTTAAAACGCTCTAAAGAGTTTTTGCAGCAAGTAATCAATACGATCGCAGATCCGATTTTCGTCAAAAATGAGCAACGGCAGTGGATTGTGTTAAACCAGGCTTACTGTCAATTTATTGGTCATCCTGATACTGTACTAATTGACAAGTCCGATGTTGATTTCTTCCCGCAACATGAAGCTGAGGTTTTCCGCCAACAAGATGAGTTAGTTTTATTGAAAAAGCTACCCCAGGAAAATGAAGAAGAGTTCACTGACGCTCATGGCAAGAAGCATTTAATTGCTACTAAGCGATCGCTTCATCAAGATGCTGCTGGTAATTTCTTTTTGGTAGGGGTGATCCGAGATATTACCCAGCGCAAGTTGATGGAAGATGAACTCAGAAGAACTGCGGCGGAGTTATTCCGCTCTAATCACGAATTAAAGCTTAAAGAAGACCGTTTACGTTATCTAGCTTATCATGACTCTCTGACAGGCTTACCTAATCGAAAATTCTTTGCTGAACAACTACAAGAATCGATCAATTGGGCGCATGATAATCATTTATTATTGGGAGTACTGTTTATTGACCTGGATGGGTTTAAGCAAGTTAACGATACCCTAGGTCATGAAATGGGCGATCGCCTGTTAGTAATTATTGGTCAACGATTAAGTAATTCTCTCCGTGCTAGTGATACGGTTTCTCGCTTAGGTGGCGATGAATTTACAGTACTTTTACGAGCTATACCTAATCAGCAAGTAGCGGCTACAGTCGCTGAGAAAATTTTAGCTAGTATCACTGAACCAATTGTTTTAGGCGGATATACTACTAAAGTTTCCGCGAGTATTGGCATCAGTATTTACCCTAACAGTGGTCAAGATGCTGATAGATTACTCAAACAAGCAGATACTGCTATGTATCGTGCTAAGAACCTGGGGAAGAATTGCTATCAGTTTTGTTGAGGGTGTAGAGGGAGCAGGGGTGTAGGGGTGTAGGGGAGACAAGGAGCAGGGGAAGCAGGGGAAGCAGGGGAAGCAGGGGGAGAAAAATACAATACCCAATGCCCCATGCCCAATACCCCATTAGTTTTAAACTTTCTGTAAGTTTTATTAAAAAAATTCATGAAAAATTCACAAAATACTTACTCTACTATCCAGAGTCTAGTATTTTTTATAGAAATATACTATCAGTAGTTCAACTTTTCTGCGTATTTTTACTTATTAAATACTGATTGAGGTGAGTATTTACACAAAAAAATCTTAAGTTTTTATTAAAAATATGTGGCGCGGATAATTCTTTTGTGGTAATTAATGAACATATATAACTTTAGGCTGAGAATTACTTCTAACTTTAGAGTGATGTTAATTACTCGCTTTCCGTTGTATTTCTTAATTGTCAAGCTTGTTGGAACAATTACATCCGTATTTTGGATTATCCTTGTTACTACTTGTCAGTTAAGTAATTCTCACTTAAGTAAAACCTGAAAACCTTTACCATAATTTTCTTTTGGTAAAAGTAATTCAATCTGCTGTATTTCACAAGACAGGCTCAATAAATTCACGATATCTTGACTTAACAAACAGCTATGACAACAAAATTGCAAATCATCGGTGCTGTGATGCTATGTCTCAGTGCTTTTTTGGTAATACCAAAAGTTGCTGACGCAACAGCTACTTTCCGTGATTTACCAAATTTCGGTTCTTATCATCCTGCCAGTAAATCTACAAAGCCTCTTGAAGATGAAGCCAACGATTTAGTTAATACTTACGTTCCGCCAAATAATGGTGGGCCAGACAGCGAGTATGGTACTGGTACTCGCTAAATATTTTTTTTGGACAAATAATTAAACCTCTAAACATGACAGCGTGGTCACAAGACATATCTTGCGACTTTGTTCCCATGTCTCAACATAAAAACCTTATGTGATTCATAGAGGATGTTCAGTATTTATACTTGCCCTTTGCAAAAGAGTATAGGCAATGAAATTACTTAGTAGAATATACTTAAGGAAAATTTAAGATTTCATGATTGGAGATTGATTCCATTGGTAATTTTGTACTAAAGTGTGAGTCTGCCAATTAGGGTTGGGGTGGGGATAGTCTAGACGATAATGTCCTCCCCTGCTTTCGTTTCTAAAGGCAGCACTTTTAAGGATGAGATAAGCTACATCGAGTAAATTACCAGTTTCAGCCCAAAGTCTAACTTGGGAATCAACTTCAGGAAAAGGACATTGAACAGATTCAGTGGGATGTAAACCTAGGAAGAATTGAGTCAAAGGCAAAGCCGCGAAATCTTGCCGCCAAGATTCCACAGTAGCGATCGCACTTAATAAGCTTGACTGTTCCCGACAGATACCCGCACTTTGCCAAACTAAACGGGGTAATTTCTCTCGAATGGTAGCTAGCTGTGTTTGTTGATGCTGCCATTGCTGAAGATCAATATTAAATTTTCGTGGTGGTAATTCTGGTAATTCTACGGGTTGATTATGGGGAAGTTGGATGTGTGCCAACTGCGCGCCAAAGACAATACATTCTAGTAGGGAATTACTGGCTAGGCGGTTCGCCCCGTGTACTCCTGTACTAGCGGTTTCTCCGACTGCGTATAATCCCGGAATATTAGTACGATTCATCAAATCCGTAGCAATTCCACCCATCCAGTAATGGGCGGCAGGAGCGACAGGGATGGGTTGGTGAAAGACATCAATTCCCCAATGCTGACAAACTTTAATAATATTGGGAAAACGCTGGCGAATTTTTTCAGGGGGAATAGGGCGCATATCTAGCCAAACATTGGCAGTAGCCAAATCAAGGGCGGTACGTTGCAGATGGCTAAAAATAGCTCTACTAACTATATCTCTGGGTGCGAGTTCCCCAGCAGGGTGATAGTCAAAAGCAAACCGTCGTCCTTCATCGTCAATCAAGTGTGCGCCTTCCCCACGCACAGCCTCGCTAATGAGAAAGCGTCCGGGTTTAGTTAAAGCGGTGGGGTGAAACTGCACAAATTCTAAATCACGGAGAATTGCTCCCGCCCGCCAAGCGATCGCCACACCATCGCCAGTACTCACAGCTGGGTTAGTAGTTTGGGCAAAAACTTGTCCACCGCCACCTGTAGCTAGTACGACAGCCCTAGCTTTAATCCAGGTAATTTCACCTTGATAAAACAGACTAATACCTTGACAATTACCACTTTCAGGTTCTAGCCAGAGACTCAAGGCCAAAGCCTGCTGAATAACTTGAATATTGGGACGACGTAATACTTGGGCGGTGAGGGTAGTTGTCACTTCTCGCCCGGTAGTATCAGCAGCGTGGAGAACCCGGTGACGAGAGTGGGCAGCTTCTAGAGTTAATGCTAAACTTTGCGCTTGCCCGTGACGGTCAAAAGCTACGCCCAAGTTTACCAAAGATTGAATACAACTAGGAGCATTTTCGGCAAGGAACTCTACAGATGCAACATCACATAAACCCGCACCAGCCTTGAGTGTATCTTCAACATGAAGTTGAGGAGAATCATCCGGCGCGATCGCGGCAGCAATACCACCTTGCGCCCAATCACTGGCTGAGAGAGCAACGGTTTCTTTAGTAATCAAGCCGACACGCAAAGATTCTGGCAGACACAAAGCTGTATAAAGTCCGGCTGCACCTGCACCGACTACTAAAACATCAAATTGGCTAGGTATGTCTATTTTTGGCAAGGTTGGGGAATTGGGTTCAGGGCATTGGGCATAGGTAATGGGTGAGAGAATACTCACTCTTAATTACGAATTACGAATTAGTAATTTATCTACATAATAAGACTCCCACCCCCTAGAGTAGAGGGTGGGTGAGTCATCTTGACAGTAACTACATCAAAAGTTATCTGTAGATACCATTGTTAAAGCGATCGTCGCCTTCGTTGAAGACAGATTCTAGTTCTGTCACAGTGAAGTTATCTAAATTAGCTTGTAGCAGTTGCTTTTGGCGATCGCTCAATCCGGGTAAATTTAATACATCCTCTACTTGAGAGTAAGGAGCATTTTTAATGATTTGTTTGGCCAGAGTGGGATATAAACCCGGATAGCTTTGAAAAGCTCTAACGTTGGTGTTATTTAAATCAATTTTTTTACCAAACTCTGTTGCTAGTTTGTCGTCTGCGCGGTTCCTGAGTTCAACTGCTAAAACTGGAACTTGAGGCATAACGAAACTTTGTAAATTGGCAGCTTGGGCAATCTGAGTTGTTCCCAACCATCCCCAACAGCCAAGCAACAAACTAAATACTGTTAATAAACGCACCAATCCTTTCACGATTTTTTACCTCTTTCCATCAAACTGAAATAAAAACGTTAAGCTCACAGCTGCCAACAATCTCTAGTCCATTATCCATAGTTGTGACTATTGACTCTAGATTATTAACTGTTGACTAAAAGCTGATAGCTTCATCTACACACAGCAGCCATCAGAAACTAATATACAGCTTATTAACGCCCACAATCTTTGCTAGTAATTGGTTGGCAAAATAAAAAAGCAGGGAGCAGGGAGCAGGGAGCAGGGAGCAGGGAGCAGGGAAGAAAAATTTATATCATCTCTTACGCTGCTAAAGCTGCTAACAGAAATAGACCATCTACCAAAATTGTACTTAAGACTGCACCGCCAAAAGCATACCAGTGTTGCTGTTTTTGGCTTAAAGGGATAACACCACCTATAAGCAATACTATAGCTAGAATCATTGCCCAGGTTACACCCCAAGGAGTTTGCACTTGTGTAACGGCTGCTTGTAAAATTGGCGATACCTTAGTTGGTTCTACCTGCATAATTTGCCGCCAATAGGGTATCAAGTCTACTAAATAAAAGTAAACATCTGTTAAGACTGTACCGAGTAAAGAACCTAAATAAAACCAGTTACCAACTTTGCCCCAATTACGGGCTAAACACCAACAGGCAAAGGGTAGCCCGATTGATTCTACTGGTAGATGCCATAGAGGTTCATAACGTAACCAACCCCAGTAAATTGATCCTGCTAACCAACTCCAGCTAAAGCCTAAGAGCAAATCTCCCCAAAAATAAGTAGCAGGGCGTGACATTAATTTAAAACTCAGCCATACCCAAAATCCAGTCATGGCTAAACTGACAACGGGCAGCGATCGCACCAATGGAGCTTCAATAAATACTGGTACTGTCACTAAAAACACGGCGGCGGCAAATATTAACCAAGTTCTTCCCCTATTTACAATCAAGGGCAAAGCGGCAGAAGCTTGTAGCGTTGATTCTAATTCCTTAATCTCCCTTGGTTGTGTTTCCCTAGGGAGCAATTCTGTATTGATCGCAGTGCTAGAAGTAGTGTATGAGGACAAAGTATTATTAATCAAAATTTTAATAATTGTTACTAAACTTTATATTACCCAAAATACCATACGCCAAAATCCCCCCCTGGGGCATTTTTATATTACTACGGTTTTGCGTAAGAGTGGGCATGGGGCATTGGGCATGGGGCATTGGGGTAAATATTTCTCCCTTGTCTCCCTTGTCTCCCTACACCCCTACACCCCTACACCCCTACACCCCTACACCCCTACACCCCTACACCCCAATCGCTTGCACAGCCAACTAGAACATGAGATGCTGTGTTGGGTAATTTTCCTGGCAAGTTATTGAGACAGCTGTTTTTTTAATTATTAGTAATCACAGCGATCGCGGGTAGACTCATGACTTTATTGAAACTTCGGTGGTTTGTGCTGCTTGGTGCAGTTTCTAGTGTTTTGTCAGTAGTAGCTTTTCCCCATCAGGTTCTGAGTACCTCAACGACTGTTACAACAGTTGGGGTAAAAGCGATGAATATTTGGCAAGCAATTGTTTTAGGCTTTGTGCAGGGAATGACTGAGTTTTTGCCCATTAGCAGCACAGCGCATTTAAAAGTAGTACCAGTAGCTTTGGGTTGGGGTGATCCGGGGGTGGCTTTTACTGCCATCATCCAGTTAGGGAGTATAGCGGCTGTGTTGTCATATTTCTGGGGGGATTTAAGCAGAATTATGAAGGGAGCTACTAGAGCGATCGCCCTGAAAGATTACAATGATTATGATTTACGGTTGTTATTGGGTATTCTGTTGGGAACATTGCCCATTTTGTTTTTTGGACTGTTGATTAAAAGATTTATTCCCGATTTTGATAATTCACCGATTAGAAGCATCGGCGCGATCGCCATTGCCTCAATTGTCATGTCACTATTATTAGGCTTGGCAGAAAAACTTGGTCAGCGTCAGCGCGACTTTGAACACTTGACAATGCAAGATGGCTTACTAATGGGGTTAGCCCAAGCTTTAGCTTTAATTCCTGGGGTATCCCGTTCCGGTTCAACCTTGACTTCCGGGTTATTTATGGGCTTACAACGGGAAACCGCCGCCAGGTTTTCATTTTTACTAGGGATTCCCGCCATTACCTTAGCGGGGCTAGTGTCGTTAAAAGATGTCTTAGATACCAGCTTAGGGGATGGGGCGATTATTCCCTTAATTGCGGGAGTCATTTCTGCGGCTATATTTTCTTATATAGCGATCGCTGGTTTACTACGCTTCCTGAAAACTCAAAGCACTTGGGTGTTTATTTGGTATCGCTTGGTATTTGGTGTAGTAATTTTAAGTGCAATCAGTGCCGGAGTGTTGAACAATAGTTGACTATTAGCAAGTCAGCAGCCATGAGAAATGACTACTGACTGCTGACATTTCATTGAATCTTGTTAACGTAACACGGACGTTATTAAGCTATGACAAAGATATCACTATGAGCGATCGAGGGCTTAGAACTGAGAACAGCAATTTGTGTAGCTGCGATCGCGCCTGTGCCATCAATGTCAAACAATAGACTACCATTCGTCACATTGTAAATAAATCGATCTGACGCATCAGCCGCAGCTGTTCCTAGTACAAATTGCGCGGCTGTAATTGTTGCACCTGCTACTAAACCACCACCGAAACCAGAGGCAGAAACAGAAATTTTGTCACCTTGACTACTCAGAAAATCAGTAATAGTATCAATCCCTTGATTAGTAGCATTGAAGGTAAATTGGTCTGCTCCAATGCCACCTGTTAGCGTATCATTGCCGAAACCTCCAACTAGAATGTCATTGCCTGCTCCAGCCGTGATGTTGTCATCACCCAACCCACCATTGACAGTATTATTGCCATCACCTGCACTGATGTAGTCGTTACCTGCTAGTCCATCAATGACATCATTGCTAGCCGCGCCATAGAGATTGTCATTACCCGCAGTACCAGTTTGGTTGACCGACAACTGACTGATTTGGGCATTCGTCAAAAATGTCCCATCCGCAAATTGCAGTCTTGCCAATTGGTAATTAGCACCGTTAAACCAATTGCTGACTGCTACTTGGTCGCCGTTAGTGCCAATCTTGAAGATTAAATTGTAACCACTGCGTTCTAACTTCACGCTGGCGGCAGTAATACCTGTACCGAATTGGAGGATATCATTGGGAACACCACTTGACTCGTAAGTGCTAATTGTATCCGCACCATCTCCGACGTTGAAGACAAAAGTATCTGTAGCACCGTTAGAGCTAGTCACAGAGTCGTTGCCTGTGCCTCCCCGGATGGTGTTCGTTCCACCCCCACCGTTGATGGTGTCATTACCATCACCACCATTGATGGTGTCATTGCCTGCCCCTGTGGTAATGTTGTCATCACCCAACCCACCATTGACAGTATTGTTGCCATCGCCTGCACTGATGTAGTCGTTACCTGCGAGTCCATCAATGACATCGTTACTAGCCGAGCCATAGAGATTGTCATTACCCGCAGTACCAGTTTGAGTTACTGGTCGCTGACTAATTTGAGCATTAGTTAAAACTGTCCCATCCGCAAACTCAAGTCTTGCTAATTGGTAATTCGCACCGTAATACCAATTACTTACTTTGACCTGATCTCCGTTGGTGCCAATCTTGAAGATTAAATCATTACCAGTGCGTTCTAAACTGATGCTGGCTGATATGATGCCTGCACCAAATCGCAGGATATCGCTGGCGACACCACTGGATTCATAGGTGCTAATTGTGTCGGCACCGTCACCCACGTTAAAGATAAAGGTATCCGTTGTGCCATTAGAGCTAGTCAGTACGTCGT
>JBODRP010000242.1:0-8757 GCA_050633005.1 Trichormus sp.
ATCAAGTTAAAGTCATTAAAGCTTTGCAAAGTTGGGTTGCAGACTTCTATACTAACCTAGTTAAAAACCCTCCCGGCACTAATAGTGGTAAAGTTATTGTTTCCACCTATCCCCCCCAACAAGTAACTATAGGTAAGCTTCCTGGTATCCGCTATGGTTTTGTGGCACTCAAGACTGATGGGGGAGTACAACAGCAGCAGATTGGCCATATTACTTATGATGGCACAAAGTTGTATGTGATCACTACATCTTTTGCCCCCGGTGCAGGCGGGGGTAAGTTCGCCAAGCTAGAGAATTTGGCAGTCTTTCAACCATATTTATATGCGATCGCGCAAAATTTAAATTTACCTGTGCAGAGTTCAGACAAACAACCCTAAGTTTAATCTGGGTAAAGCACAGCCAAATGAATTAGGATTGATGGGTGGGGATCTCAATAATAAACTCTGTTCCTTGCCCTAAAATGGAGTTACACTTTAACATACCCTGGTGTTTTTCCACAATGATTTGATAGCTAATAGATAATCCTAAGCCTGTACCGCTTCCTATGGGTTTAGTGGTAAAAAATGGGTCAAAGATTTTCTTCTGTACTGCGGCTGTCATACCAGAGCCATTATCGGCAATCAGTATTCTTACTTTGTCAGTATCTATTGTTTCAGTGCAAATACGAATTGTGGGATTATAAAAATGGGTGTTTTTTAATCCCATTTTTATATCTAAAAACTTATTTTCTAAAGCATCAATTGCATTAGCAATAATATTCATAAAAACCTGGTTTAATTGACTAGCATAACAACTAATTTGAGGTAGTTGTGAATATTCTTTAATCACGATAATTTCAGGATGTTCACTATTTTTCTTGAGCCGATGCCGCAAAATCATCAAAGTGTTATCTATACCTTCATGAATATCTACAGGTTTCATCTCTGATTCATCCAGACGGGAGAAGTTCCGTAAACCCAAGATGATATTACGAATACGTGAACTTCCGACTTTCATAGAATCGAGAATTTTAGGTAAATCTTCTGTGATAAAATCTAAGTCGATTTCAGCTAATTTTTGATTAACTAAAGGTAAAGTACCAGGACATTCTTGCTGATAGATAGCTAGTAAGCTTAGTAAATCTTGCACATATTCATCAACATAAAGAATATTTCCATGAATAAAATTAATAGGATTGTTAATTTCATGGGCAATTCCTGCTATCATTAGCCCCAATGAAGACATTTTTTCACTTTGGATTAATTGGGTTTGTGCCAATTTTAGTTTTTGTAGAGTTTGTTGCAGGTGTTGGTTCTTGTCGTTAATTTCCTGGGTTCTTGCTGCTACTTTTTCTTCTAGACTATGGCTGTATTCCTCTAGGCGTTGATTCACTTGTGCTAAATTGTTGTAAAGTATCGCGTTCTCTAGAGAGATAGCAGCTTGAGTGGTAAGAAGTTTTAAAACTTCTACGCGATCCCTTGTAAATGCTCCTATTGTGAGATTATTCTCAAGGTAAAGAATACCTAGTAATTTACCTTGATGAATAATGGGGATACACAAGATACTCTGGGGTTGTTCATGAATAATATAGCGATCTCCTGCGAGGAAAGCAACAGTATTAGCATCATCCGTGACAAAGATTTCTAAAGAGCGTTTAACATAGTTAATCAAAGTAATTGGTAGATCATTACTAGACTCTAAACAAGTTGATGGGAATTGTGTAGAGATAGGTGTAAAAGTTTCACTAGAACTAACTGCAATCACCTTTATGTGCAAAGTTTCTCCTTGACTCAAAACTAAGGCAGATTTAGATGCTCCAGCATTTTCCATCACAACCTGCATCAGTTTAGACAATAGTTGTTCCATCTCAATTTCTCCAGATAGTGCTTGAGATGCTTTGAAAACAGATGCTAAATCCAGAGAATCTGAAATACTTGTTCTAGAACCAATAATTGTGGAGTGATGAGTTCTATTAGAAATAGATTGATAAGTAGAAGATGTAATTTTATTACTCAATTGCGAGCTAAGTTCTTCTTTTTGGAGTATGGGTGTAAGTAGTTGGGTATAGCGTTTTATCAAATCATTCACTTTGGCTTTTGCTCCCCAACGGCTATAGCCATAGTAAGCTTCAGTTAGATAGCTTTGGGCAATCTTTTGTTTACCCCATTCTAAATAAAATTTGGCTGCAAGTTCATTAGCTAGAGCTTCTTCATGAATGTATTGATTTTCTTTGGCAAGGTTAATGGCACGATCATAATAATCTATTGCTTCGAGATATTGACCAATAACACGATATCTTTCAGCTTCTACTAAATAAAATTTGTGTAAGTAATTCATGGGGGCATGATGCGCCCATGTTTGCATTTTTGCTTGATTAGCTGTGACTATTTCTAGGATTTGCTCTTGTTCATTTTTCTCAGCATTTGGGTATATCGCTAATCTCACAAGTGAACTATAAAAATGGTATTGAGGATAAACTATAGTTCCTATGCTACCGTATAAGTATTTTTCTGCTTGGATATTATTTACCAATGCCTGGGAGTAGTTAGAAAATATATAACTCAGTTGGAATTTACAAAAGTATAAATAAAAAATTCCTCCTCCGTCTTTAGCTTCTATTTGTAATGGTAATATTTTTTCCTCATTGTAAGCTTTACCTTTCAAATGCCAAGGCTCTTCTACATTTCCTAGCAAATTTAAAACTGACTGCTGATATATCAGATTCCAATTTAATATTCTTTCTTGTTTTATTTGCAAAATAAAATTATTGTACTGTGATATATTTCTCTCTAATTCTGTCAATTCTATACCTGTAAAATAGCCATGATATAAATAACTATTTAGAGCATATGCAGCAAATTCTAAATCTCCAGTTTCTATAGCACTAGAGTAGGTTTCTAGCAAAGGTCGGAAAGTTGTTTGTATATGTTCCTTCCAATGTCTAACTAGTTGATTAAACGTTTCAATCACTTTCACAGAGACTGCTTGGTTATTGAAATTAGCACAAAGACTTTGTGCTAGGCAGCCAAATTGATAGCCAGACTCAATATTTCCTAGTAAACCACATAAAATTAATCCGTAAGCAACATAGGCGAAAGCAGATAAAGGTGCATTACCATATTTTATAGATAAATTGATTTGTCTACAACAAATCAAAGGCATTAATTCAGGAACAGCTTGATAGGCAAGTGCGATCGCACTTGATAAAATACGCATTATTGCCAATGGTTGTGCCTCGGTCATTGCTGGTAAATTAATTAAATCTTGAATCTCTCTACCATTCATATTTGCTGTTGTTTCTGCTATCGCTAGCTGAATATCAGATTGACTAGGATTTTCAGGAAACTCTATCCCCAATAATTGCAGAAATCCTAGTGCAGTATTGACAGCTTCTAGTGCTTGATTCTGCGCTCCATAGGCTTGAATTTTAATTTCATAAACTTTTACTTTCTCCAGAAGTGTTTTAGCTTGTAACAACACAACCTCAAATAATTGCTCCATCTGCTCAAAGTCACCAGCCAAATAAGCTGCTTCTGCTGCTGTCTCGTGCAATGCTAGAGCTAGTTCATATTTTGTTTCCCAACTAGTATCTGAAATGATTTCAATCCCAGTGTTTAAATATTTCAATGCTGCTGCATAAGCTGTGGATGCCAAAGCTTTACGTCCAGCTATTAAATTCATCTTGGCTAGTTCATCACGTTGAATTGTATCTGTGATTAATTCCACTGCCATATTTAACTGATTGACTAGCTGGAAAATCTTTTCTTCTTGTTGATCAACTGGAATATTATTTAATAGCAGTTGCCCAATTCTTAAATGAATTTCCTGGCGTTTAGCTTCAGGAATTAAAGAGTAAGCAGCTTGCTGGACACGATCATGAATGAATTTATATTTAGGTGGTTTTAAGTTTCTCCCTGTTACTTTCACAGGAGATTGTCTAACAGAGATATCGTTACCATTTTGAAATAATTTATATAGCTCCGTCTGAGGTAATATTATGCCTTCATGTAATGCCTTCCAGATATCGGATGCTGTATCTACTACTGATTTCTCGTGGACGATCGCCAGGGTTTTTAAGTCAAATTCATTACCAATACAAGCTGCTAACTTCAGTACATTTCGCGTCATTATCGGCAGCTTTTCGATTTGCAATGCCATAAATTCTACAACATCATTTGTCAGTGCTAATTCTTTGATTTTGTCAAGATTATACTGCCAATACCCTAAATTAAAATTAAATGTAATCATGCTTTCTTGATGTAAGAAAGTCAAAAATTGGGTAGTAAAAAAAGGATTACCTTTGGTTTTAGCAAACACCATTTGACTCAGAGGTACAGCTACTTCTTCTGGACAGCACAGAGTATCAGAAATCAACAAATTTAAATTATTTTGATTTAAAGGTGCTATATCGATGTAATTAATTAGAGTTTCGGTTTTAGTTATTTCTTGTATCGTTAAATATAGGGGATGTGTCCGGGGAACTTCATTACTACGATATGCGCCAATTAGTAGTAAGCCTCCTTCGGTTTGATCATTAGTTTCTGTTGGCTTATCTGTCCACGCTTCTCCATCAAAAATGGGTGTCCATACATTTTCTGTGATTTGATGATCCAAGTGACAGAAGTTTTTTTGAAATTTATTGTTTTGACTCATTAAGAACTGTAAAAATTTTAAAGAGGCATGATCAGCCCATTGCAAATCATCAAGAAATATCACTAAGGGATGAGCTTTGGTATGAAATAGCTGAATAAATCTTTGCAATAAGAGGTTAAATCTATTTTGCATGGCGACACCAGAGATTTCAGGGACTGGTGGCTGTTTACCAATAATTTGCTCTAATTCAGGAATGACATCAATAATTACCTGAGCTTGTTCACCTAAAGCTGATAGAATCTTACTGCGCCATTGCTGAAGTTGATCATCATTTTCTAACAGGAGTTGTCCAATTAAATCCCGAAAGGCTTGCACTAATCCTGATAAGGGAATATCACGTTGAAATTGGTCAAATTTTCCTTTAATAAAATAACTCTGCTGCCGAACAATGGGTTTGTGAATCTCGTTGACTACAGCAGTTTTACCAATACCAGAAAATCCCGCCACTAATACAATTTCTGTTGTTCCCCTGGTTACACGCTCAAAAGTTGTTAGTAAAGTGGCAACTTCTTGTTGACGGCCATAAAGTTTTTCAGGGATGAGAAAACGATCGCAAATATCTTTGAGTCCCAATTCAAAGGAAGAAATCTTACCTGTCTGTTGCCATTCCTGATAGCATATTTCTAGGTCATGTTTGATGCCATAGGCACTTTGATACCTGTCTTCAGCATTTTTAGCCATGAGTTTCATGACAATATCTGCAAGTATTGGCGGAATATTTTTCCCGGTTTCTAAAATTGGTGGTTGTTTGGCAATGTGAGAGTAAACTAACTCCATTGAGTCAATAGAATTGAACGGTAAGTGTCCACTGAGAAGTTCATAAAATGTCACACCCAAAGAATAGAAATCGCTACGGTAATCAATACCCCTATTCATCCTGCCGGTTTGTTCAGGGGATATATAAGCTAGTGTCCCTTCTAAGACATTGGGATTAGTGAATTGTTGGATTTCTCTGGGTAGGAGAGTAGCAATACTAAAGTCAATTAGTCTGATTTCTAGAGTGTTGGGGTGAATGAGAATATTGGCGGGTTTGATGTCTTTATGGATAATGCGATCGCGGTGTAATTCTTCTAAGATAGATACTATAGCTATAGCAATAGGAAAAAATTCGCTGAGAGTTAAACGATATTCTTCTTGGCTTTTATTTTGTTGCATCCAATCTTGGAGTGAAATACCCCCAAAGTCCTCCATGATTAAGGCATAACCATGAAGATAGTTTTCTAAACTAACAGGTTTAACTATCCCTGCAATTTCTAAATTTTTCGTAATTGTGTACTGATTACGGAATTGGGCAATTTCATTGAAGGTAGGATACTCATTCCGCATCAATTTGATGACAACTGGCTTTTGATCTTGTTCTCTTACACCCCGATAAACGAGGGTTTTGCCACCACAATAAATCTGTTCTGTTATCCGATATCCAGAGATAGGGAACAATGTATCTGATAATACTAGCATTGCAGGGACTTTTTACTTTAGCTTGATTGATTTACTTTAGTATTCCCGCTAATTTCATCTCATCCCCATATTTTTTTGATAAAATACTTATTTTAATCAAAAAATACTCACTAATATTGTCATCAGTAATTTAACCGAATTAACTGCAAATTTCCTATTTATTTTTCCATGAAAACACCGAATATAATTCGTAATTCGTAATTCGTAATTCGTAATTCGTAATTTGTCAAACATCAATATAATAAGTGCTGACTTTCAAGAGATAGGTAGCCAGTAGGGTATGTTAGGTACTTCCAGATAAAAAATATCCAAACTGTAGGGTGCGTCAGTATGAATAATTTCTGCCTATAGTTAGGTTATATTGCACTGACGCACCCTACCCAACCATCAATTTCGGATAATTTATTTTTTGGGGTGTTAGCGATAGCGTAACGCAGAAATAACGGTTTTCAGTGCGTTATTGATAACTCATAACTTTTAACTCCGCTATAGCTTATGAATTACGAAAGTAATCATTAAAAACTGTTGCATCATCACCATCTTCATCAAAATTTGTAGATAGCATCAGTTCACCTTCTACGCTTTCAATCATGCCGATATCATCCTGATTTTCCCAAACTTCTGTCTGCTCAGTATTTTCATAAATCTGCAACAGTGATTGCTGTGATAACAAAACTTGCAAAGCTTGAAATTGTTCTAGGGAGAATAAAGCACCTTGAAATTGAAGGGCTTCTCTATCAGTTTCACTAATGATAGCATCAGATAGACAAGTATTCGTGAAG
Source organism: Trichormus sp. (assembly GCA_050633005.1). Classification (GTDB taxonomy): domain Bacteria; phylum Cyanobacteriota; class Cyanobacteriia; order Cyanobacteriales; family Nostocaceae; genus Trichormus. The sequence goes on from JBODRP010000242.1 coordinate 6,873, forward strand.
TTAACATTGTAAATGTTGACATTTGTGAGATTTGCACCAGTCAAGTTTGCACCGCTCAAGTTTGCACCAGTCAAATTTGCACCAGTCAAATTTGCACCGCTCAAGTTTGCACTAGTCAAATTTACATCAGTCAAGTTTGCACCGCTCAAGTTTGCACCAGTCAATACAGCATTAGCTAAATTTGTTTGCTCAAAGTTTGCTCCAGCTAACATAATATGAGCTAGAGAAGCTCCTGCAAGATTGATTCCTGCTAGAGAGTCACAATGAATAATCTCAATAACATTCCTGCCTAGAAATGTTACTTTTGCTAACAGCATCAGCATGGCTTCAGGATAAAATTCTGGGATATAATTCTGATTTCCACAGGGAGAAAAAGTAATTTGAATTTCCTTGTGAATCTGGGCTAATAATAAAAATATATTGATACCAACATAGGTATTGATTCGCTCCACATTCACAGGATTTTCGAGTTTGTGGAAATAAGATAAAGCAGTATGAGCAATACCTTCATCTAACCAACGTCCTTGATAGTAACTACGCCAAAAAAATTCCAGGCGTTGCATGATAACTTGCCAAGAAAAATTAGTTTGTGGTTGATTGCGTAAACTAGCGATCGCTAATTTCGTAATTTCTGGAGTCAGAATACCATAACCGAGTAACTTATATAGATGCTGGGCAACATCTTTATGAGAATCAATCACAAAATTCTGCGTACCATAAATATCTGTTTGGCATTGCGTCAACATTTGTAATTGACTAGCTACTGCCTCAGCGCAGAGATATGTGCCTAAGTTTGAGTGAGAGAAGGCAACGGTTTGGGTATTGGACACAACTGCTTCTCTACTCTCCTGCTGCCTGTGAAAATAAAATGGGGGTAAGTTAGTTTTTGGGGTTGATTCTAGGGTAATGTAATAGCGATCGCTGTGTAAAATTTGCAGAGAGATTGTTTGTATTTGCTGAATGATCTCTTGGGGATGATCACCTGCTAGTAAATTAGCGATCGCTTCTTGTGTACGATGAATATGCGCCCATCCTGAACGCTGTAAGCTAGTGTAAATCTTACCACTTACGGGATAGCCTAACAACCATTTTTGCAGACGACGATAAATTTCCCATAATAAAGAGGAATTAGCATTTGGTTGAGTCTGAGCTAACTGCAATATACCATCATCTAGTAACCCATCCCGATGTAAAACCCCCAACAAATAAAGCATCAATGGTTGATGTACCAAAGCTGAGAGTGCTGGTAACTGAGATTTACGAGCAAATAAACCTGCTTGTTTTAAAAAGGTAAAAAAGTTTTGGGCAACGGGTAATGATTGAATTAATGTCCATTGTTGAAACCATTGTCTGAGTTCATTGGTTTTTAACGGCTCAATATTAATTTGTCGCCATTGTAGGGGGATTTCTGAAGCTAATTCTTGTACAGTTTTTGGGCGACTAGTCAACACAATTTTATGTTGATGTTGAGCCTGAAATTGCATTAACTGTTGAATAAAAGCTCTCTTGGTGGTTTGACTAGTAGGAGGTAATTCATCCAGTCCATCTAATAGCAACACACAGCGAGGATGATGTTGTGCTAGCCAACTGCCAAGATGAGTATATTGATTAAATGCAAAACCAGAGTTGAGAGTTTCAATGAAATTCTGGCTATATCTAATCTCCCGCAACTGAATTACAATTGGCATCCAGGCGGGGTAAAGTTCCCGTGCAACTTCTGCCGCCCACATCTGACAGAAACTAGTTTTACCATAACCAGGTTCTGATACAATCACAGCGATACTTGCTAAATCAGTTAACTGTTCCTCCACCCATGTTTTTAAATCCACTGGTTGTTGATCATTATCTGTTTGTGGTACACCCGCCAACGGAACATAAATATCTT
>JBODRP010000243.1:0-8747 GCA_050633005.1 Trichormus sp.
TTAAATGGTTTCTTCGTGCAGGAAGAAGATGCTGATATTGATAATGACGCGACAACTTCCGAGGGTATCTTTGTTTTCGACCCTACAGGACGATTTTCTGGGAATGTTGGCGATAAAGTCAGAGTGACTGGCACTGTGAGCGAATTTACCAGCAGTAGTGGTGGTAATACTAGCAGTCTCACCCAACTGTCTCAACTCAGTAGCGTTATTAATTTGGGTGCAGATACTCTCCCAACAGTAACTAACATCCAGTTACCTGTAACTGCTGTGGCAGACTTGGAACGTTATGAAGGAATGTTAGTTAATATCAGTGGGGCTAGTGGAGATTTAACTGTTACTGAACATTTCCAACTCGGCCGTTTTGGTCAAGTTGTACTCTCAACAACTGGAGATAGTAACCAAACCGGCACAGATGGCAGACTAGAACAGTATACTCAATTCAATGACCCCAGTATTGCCGGTTACGCTGCTTATTTAGATGAAATTGCCAAACGGCGAATTATTCTAGATGACGGTAGAGGTACTCAAAACCCTGAACCAATTCTTTTTGGTCGTGGTGGTCAACCTTTAAGTGCTACTAATACATTACGTGGTGGTGATACCGTTGCTAGCATCACGGGAGTTTTAGACCAACGTTTTGAAGGATATCGGGTACAAACTTCAACCGGCGTAGACTTTACACCCGCTAATCCTCGTCCAGAAACTACACCAGATGTAGGTGGTACACTCAAAGTTGCTAGCTTTAACGTCCTCAATTACTTTAACGGTGATGGTACTGGTAGCGGCTTCAATAGTCCTGAACAACGGGGAGCAGAAAACCTGACTGAGTTCAACCGTCAGCGTCAAAAGACAATTGCTGCTATTCTGGGATTAAATGCCGATGTTGTCGGTTTAATTGAAATTGAGAATGATGGTTACGGTGCAAATAGTGCCATTCAAGATTTAGTCAATGGACTTAATGATGTTGCTGGTGCAGGTACTTATGCTTTTATTAATCCTGGACTGTCTCAATTAGGTACGGATGCGATCGCCGTTGGTTTCATTTATAAACCAAATAGTGTCACTCCTGTAGGTGCAGCCGCTACAGTCGCCGATGGTTTTGGTCAAGGTGCTTTTGATAACAATAATCGTAAACCCCTAGCCCAAACCTTCCAACAAAATTCCACAGGCGAACAATTCACCGCCGTCATTAATCACTTTAAATCTAAGGGTTCGGGTTCTGGAGGTGTCGGTGATGCTGATGCTGGAGATGGCCAAGGTTTATCTAATGGCACAAGGACTCGTGCCTCTGAAGATTTAGCCGCATGGTTAGCAACCAACCCCACTGGCACTACTGATACAGATTATCTCATTCTCGGCGACCTTAACGCCTATGCCCAGGAAGATCCCATCAAAACCTTAGAAAATGCCGGATATAATAACCTCCTACCCGATACCACATATTCCTATGTGTTTAATGGTCAGTGGGGTGCTTTAGACCATGCTTTAGCGAATGCCTCCCTAGCTTCACAAGTAAGTAATGCTGTCAAGTGGCATATTAATGCAGATGAACCCAATGTTCTAGACTACAATACCAACTTTAAGTCAGTAGGACAACAAACGAGCTTATATAGTCCTGATGCCTTTCGTTCCTCAGATCATGACCCGATAATTGTAGGCTTAAACTTAAATACCGCACCCGTAGCTGTGAATGATACAGCCACCACAGATGAAAATACCGCCGTTAACATTAACGTCCTGAGTAATGACAGTGATGTCAATGGTGATGCCCTGCAACTGAGTTTATTATCTAACCCTGTCAACGGTACTGCCGTTATTAACGACAATGGTACAGCCAGCGACTTTGCAGATGATTTTATTATCTATACCCCCAATACTGACTACGTTGGTAGTGATAATTTCACCTATAGTATCAGTGATGGTAAAGGTGGCAGTGCAACAGCATCTGTGAGTGTGACTATCAATGCCAGTGGCAGTATTATTGGTACTCCAGATAACGATATCCTCAGAGGTACTAATAGTAATGATCTCATCCGGGGTTTGGCTGGAAATGATCTTTTACTAGGTCGTGATGGTAATGACATCATCTATGGTGGCGACGGTAATGATGTAGTGAATGGAGGCAATGGTGATGATAGCCTCTACGGTGACAATGGCAATGATATTCTCCTAGGGGGTAACGGTAACGATCGCCTCTATGGTGGTGATGGTAATGATACCTTAATTGGTGGTAACGGCGATGACTTGCTAGTTGGTGGTCGGGGATATGATTTATTCACTGGTGGTAACGGCCGCGATCGCTTCTATTTGAGTGATACTAGAACTGGAGAGTTTGATATTATTACTGATTTTCAAGTTCGCCAAGATGCAATTTTAATCTCCAAATCAGAATTTGGACTCAGCCAAGCTTTAGGTACACTCGATCCTGGACTATTCCGCCTTGGTAGTAATGCCACAACAGCAAGCGATCGCTTGATCTACAACAATACTACAGGTCAACTGTTCTTTGATGAAGATGGCATCGGCAATATAGCCCAAATTCAGATAGCTTTATTAGCTAACCAAGCACGAATCTCACACGCAAATATAAGTGTGATTGCTTGATAAGAAGCAGGGGGCAGGGGGCAGGGGGCAGGGAGCAGGGGGCAGGGGGCAGGGAGCAGGGGTAGACTCCTTCGGTTAAAAACCGGGTTTCTTGCAAATACCTCAACTTAAAACCTTAATCTTTCGTTCAGAAACCCGGTTTTTTAGGGCTTTTTAGGGCTTGTTGAGAATGCCCCATTCCCAATGCCCAATGCCCAATGCCCCATTCCTAATTACGAATTATTCAAAACACAGATCATAATCTTCCTTCGTAATCTGGGGGCTAGTGGTGAGATAATCGGTTAAGCGATCGCAAGCTTGATTGAGTAATTGATCAAGTACCAACGTTTGCAATTCTATTCCTTCTAAATTCCACAACTTCACTGTCGCATCCTGTCCACCGGAAACTAACAATTTACCGTTGGGACTAAAGTTAACACTCCTCACACCTCCTTGATGTCCTTGGAAGTTAGCTAATAAAGTGCCGTTGTTCACATTCCATAATTTAATCGTGCCGTCATCGCTAGCAGATGCCACAGTTTTACTATCAGGGGAAAAATTTACATTAAACACTAAATCATTATGCCCCTGTAAGGTTTTTAATAACTCGCCATTAAAATTCCACAGTTTTACCGTTTCATCTTGACTCGCTGAGGCAATTGTTTCACCATCAGGGGAAATGTTCACACTCCAAATACTTGCGCTATGCCCTTGCAGAGTTTTCAACACTTTACCATCTAAACCCCAGATTTTGATGGTTTTATCTGCACTAGCGGAGATGATATTTTTGCCATCTGGAGTAAATTTTACATCTGTCACCCAACCATTATGTCCTGATAAAGTGTTGAGTAGGCGACCATCTAAACTCCAAAGTTTAATGGTTTTATCTGCACTACCAGTAGCCAGGATTTGATTATCAGGACTAAAACTCATACTCGTTACCCAATGATTCTGGTTTTCCAGGGTACGGAGTAAAGTCCCATCTTCGTTACGAATTTGGATACCTTGACTTGTGCTAGCTAAAGCAACTATATTGCGATCGCTACTGAAGCTAACACTAGTCACATCAGGAATAGGAGAAGTTAAGGTTTTAATTAACTGTCCCTCTAAATTCCACAGCTTCATACTGTTATCGCCACTCAAGGAAATTACCGTCTCACCATTATTGATGAAACTCACATGATTGACGCTGCCTTTATGCCCATAAAAAGTTTTGGGTAAAATTCTGTTGACATTCCACAGTCTGACGGTGTTGTCATCACTAGCAGAAGCTAAAATCTTACTGTCTGGGTGAAAACTGAGACTGTTAACTTCATGATTATGCCCTAAAAAAGTCCCCAACATATTCCCATCCCGTGACCATAGGGTAATAGTTCTATCAGCACTAGCAGTAGCAATCATTTGCCCATCGGGAGAGAAAATTACTCGCCACACACCTTCTTTATGTCCTTCTAAAGTTCTGAGTAAAGTCCCGTCACGCGTCCATAGTTTCACGGTATGATCTGCACTAGCAGTAGCAATAGTTTTACCGTCAGGACTAAAACTAACACTCCGTATTTCTCTGGTGTGAGCGGGTATAGTTGTCAACAAACGACCATCAACACTCCACAATTTAACTGTGCCGTCATCGCTGGCGGAGGTAAAAATATCACCTTGTGGAGAAAAAGCCACAGAATTTACCCCCCCAGTATGCCCGGTGAGGCTGAAAAGTAAATTACCCTCACGAGTCCAAACTTTTAGGGTATTGTCAGCACTACCAGAAACCAGAATTTTACTGTCTGGGGAAAAACTAATACTACTCACCCCGCGAGTATGTCCGTTGAGGGTGGTGAGCAATTTACCGCTACGATTCCAGAGTTTAATTGTACTGTCGGCACTAGCAGAAGCCAAAATTTCCCCATCTGGAGAAAAAACTACACTATTGACAGCATCAGTATGATCTGTGAGAGTATTAAGTAACTTACCATCATTGCGCCACAGATGGATACTGTTATCAGCACTCCCAGAAGCCAAAACTTCCCCGTCTGGAGAGAAACTGACACTTGTTACCCAAGAATTATGACTCAAACGGTTACGCTCCTGGGTACTGTAGACAGCTTGTTGGAGAATAGTTGCAGTTTTATTGCGGACATCTGGAGGAAGCCCCAAGTTAATTTTTTGGACTTCTTTCCCTGCTTGCACACTAGTTAATAAAGCTTCTAACTGCTTATGGGAAAGTAAATAGTTTTCCGCGAGGGAATTTAAAGCTTGAATTTCTTGTAATTGAGCATTTTGGGTTTGTTGGTAAGCAAAAACCGCTAAACCAAAAGCAGTTAATCCCAGAGTGCTGATAATAGCTACAGCCCTTTGTGCTTGTCGGAGTCGGTTTTGTTCCCTTTGCTGCTGTTTACGTCTAGCTTGTAACCCAGCCGCAATAAAATTTTGGACATCTAAAGATAACTCATCAGTGTAATTAATATATATTTCTTCTGCTTGTGCTAACCGCACCCCTTGCAGTAAAAAATCTGGTTGACGATCATGTTCCTTCCAGAGAATAGCAGCTTGTTCAATTTGACGATGCGATCGCAATCTACTCCGATTTTCCTCCAACCACCAGCGTAATGTTGACCAGTGCCGAATAATAATTTCATGGGCTACCTCAATAGTCACCCCAGGAGTAGACACTGGCAAGTCAACAGAAAAACCTTGTCCCCCTCCCCCGGCCCCCTGCCCCCTGCCCCCTGCCTCCATGCCCCTGCCCCCTGCCTCCACTCCCCACTCCCCACTCCCCATCACAACTATCAACTTAGCAGCCGTTAATATCTGCAATGTTCTCTCCACCAAAGCCACGGGATATTTATTCACAATTAACTCTGATTTCCCTACCCGTCGCCTCGTATCTTCTGTACCTTCCCCCAACTGTGTCAATGCTAAAAAAATCCACTTAGCACATTCTTGCGCTTCTGAATCTAAACTTTCGTAAACTGCTTGGGCTTTCTTTTCTAACGCCCCTTTAATTCCCCCCAAATGTTGCTGATATGCCTGTAAAGTCATCAGACCATTTTCTCGGCATTCCCACAACTGTTCTAGAACAAATTCCAATAATGGTAAATAACCAGGAGAATAATTTAACTCCTGTAATAATACTTCCACTAACTCTGGTTCTACAGTTAAACCCACCTGTTCCGCCGGATGAGTAATAATCCGCCGATATTCTTCTTTAGTTAAACTAGGCGGTAGTAAAATACTCGATTGTTGTAATAAATTGGCTAATTTTCCGACTTCCAAACAAGGAGCAATAAAATCTGCCCGTAAGGTAATAATTAATTTAAATTTTTCTGACACTCTCGCCAGTGTTCCCAAGATAATTTCCCAAAATCTCTGTCTATCTTCACTAGCCGCCAGTGTAAATAATTCTTCAAACTGATCTATTACTAAAACTACCATTGGTTCAGGACGGTGATTCACCCAATGCACTAATCCTTCTACCCCTTGATACAGCATTGCCTCTAACTGCATTTGCTGGTAGGCTTTTTCTCTTTGAGTCCCGCTATCCACCATCTGCCATGATAAAGCCTCTAGCGGATGTTTCCCAGGGCGAAAGCTTTTTATCCACCAGTTTTGACTACCCAGTAATTGTTTACCTCGCCGCAATTGCGCTATCACACCCGCCTGTACTAAAGAGGATTTTCCACTTCCAGAAGCCCCCACCACAGCAATAAATGATTTTCTCTCTAACTCAGCAATTATTTGTTGTGTCAGAAGTTCTCTACCGTAGAAATATTGAGCATCTTCTTCCCCAAATGCTTGTAAACCACGGTAAGGACAAATCCCTAAATCAATATTAACTGGTAGCGGATTACTCCTATTCCCTGTGCGGGTGGGAATAATTTCAATCACCCCTTGAGTACCAGATAGCCAAATCTGCAAAGATAAAGCAGTTTCACTAGAGATTTTCTGTAATTGGCTAATCCAGGTAGCAGCTGATAAACTCGGTTGCTGTTGGGCAGCTGTCAAAGTAGAGTGTAAAGCTTGGACAAATTGTTCTGGGTTATCTGGAGATGAAGCCGCAGCAATTATACATTGTCCTTGCTCAAATCCCAATTGTAAGTCTTCTACCCAATCTTGTATGGGTGACTCAGTTGCCACTCCCAAAGGAGCATCTAAAATAATAATTTGTTGAGCATAGGGAGAACGTCGTAGTTGTTGCCTTAACCAAGAACGACTCAGGCGGGTATTTTCCCCCAACACAAGTATAGGTTCTCCTGCCTGCGTTGCTTCTAAATGTCCCCGCAGATATAACAAAACAGTGCTAAAAGTCTGCGGTTGATTTTGGGGTGCTGATTCTCTAGTTTGTAAACAACTTTGAATTATAGTTTGTAAATCTTCACTGCTATTGTTTCTTGGCCAATACTCGACATCAAAACCACCCACAGCCTGCAACAGTTTACTCAACCCCAAAGTATTCTGATTTGTTGCTAATCCTTCTATAACTAACGCTTGTCGAGCGTAAGCTGATTCCATTAAGGCAGGTTTGACACCTATAATTACCTCACCCACACCTTCAACAATACGCTTGGGAGTTTGTAAAGGATATTCAGAATAAACCTTGCTCTCTCCCCTAGTACGATTTTGTTGATTAATTAACCGTAATTGTTGGTTAGTTTGCTCAATATATTGTTTTGTTTGATGATACACATAACGATACAGTCCATCTGCATCAATTAAACCTTGACTATCCGCCGCCTCACCTCGCAAACCCCGCATTAAATAATAAGTAAATACCCCATGTCCCAATTCAGGAAATTCCCAAGATTGTTGATTAGTATCACAGGAAAGTAAGGCGTAAAATCCTTTACTTTGTTTTGCTCTTTGGCGCAGTAATTCTACTATCTGGGGTGTAGGGTTGGGTAAAGCAGTTTGTACGGTGTCACTCCTTGCACCTCTAAAAGTCAGGCTACCACTATGACAAGCATCCAGCCAAACTAATTGAGTTTCGGCTTGACTGTTACCTAACAGTTGCAAAAGTTCTTGTAATGGTAAACCAGTATTGAGCAAGTCATCAGTTTGGGTATCTGCTAAACACAAAATCGCCTGCTGGCAATTCGGTTCTAGCATTCCGTGACCGGAAAAATAAAATAAAATTGTATCTTGTGGTTGAGCTGTTTGAGTAATTTCGTCTAAACTGTCACGTACTTTAGATAATAGGGGTTGTTGAGAGACAAGATCATGATGTACCCATTCCTTTTTGTGAGGAAAAACCTGAGTCGCATCAACTAAAGCCTCTGCTAACCCTTGACAGTCAACAGCTGAGTAGCGCAATGAGGGCAGTCTCTCATCTTGGTATTGGTTGACTCCTACTAGCAACAACCAAAGTTTCGCTGCTCCTGTTTCTAGAGTATGAGTTAGATGACTTGTAGCAATACCGAGTGGAGACATTGTAAATTTAAAATTAGTGATTAATTGTTATTTTTTAACTTCTACTACACCCTGAAACTCTGATGACGCTCTTAGACGTAGGGAACACAGGATTTTCTTACTATACTGACATATTGTTTTGTGTAGTTGTGTAGTGAGCATGGCAAGCTGGCTTAATTCTGTTATTTTATGACAGTTTTATTATTGACAAATTTTGCAATGATGTCAGTTAGCCATATTTGCAAATCTCACTATAGATAGTTTTTTCTATCTTTATTCAAAAAAATGTGTAGTTATTTTTCTATCTGCCGATTACTCAGACCTATGTATGAGATGATAAGAAGTTTATATATACAAGAAATTAGTCAAAGTGGCAACACAGACAAAATTAACTCTGGTATAGTGTTGACATTCAAGCGATCGCACCTTTAACTGAGCGCAGCGCATCACGGCTGCAATAAAAAAAGCAGTCGAACTTAATTCAGTCTGCTGCTTGAATGGTGGCTATTGCTTGACTATGTTCTGTTCTTAATGTAAACCCTTGTTGATTTCCTCTGATGTCTACCTCATTCATCTGCATATGAATGAGGTATTTTTATCGTAAATTCAAGGATTTAAGACCCCTAAGTCTATACTTAGTATCACTTAAGTTGGGCTTTAAATCTCCGATTCCAATTGCCTTTAAGTAATGAATAATAAGTCATCCGATTTATACTTATTACTCATTACTCATTACTCATTACTCATTACTCATTACTCATTACTCA
>JBODRP010000244.1:0-8613 GCA_050633005.1 Trichormus sp.
CCCTTGCGGGGCGATGAAATGAAAAGGGCTACCTTCTGAAACCTTTGCCTAGACTGACTTTGAGATAGCCATTTTTGGGGCTGAAGGATTTTTGGCAGTTTCAGCATTATTCGCTGATAAAAGATAAACACTTCACGAGCTTGAAACGCTTATTTTGCAAGCCTGCCGGGGCTGTTAACGACAGAATCACGATTTCAAGCTTTTGGCTTATGCCCCAAAATAATCTTTTGAGGAAGTGAGCAAAGCTAATTTACAAACTTATGAAATTGTCATGGTGCAGGTATATTGGCATATACAATATCATATTAATGACAGAAATACAAGAGATATCTGCAAGGTCATCTATTCATTAAATCTAATCACCGACACCCTAAACTTTCTCGTGTAGAAACATTTGTTATAGGATTAATACCTGTGGCTCTTTCGCACAGCAAAGATACCTGATAGCGGTCAATAATTGCGTCTGTAAAATCAGCCCCAGTAATATCAGCATCATAAAAACGGCTGCGGGTTAAAGTCGCTTCGGTAAAAATTGCATTTTTTAAATTAGCACCATCTAAAGTTGCCCGATCTACCAAAGCACCTGTTAAATTAGCAGCTTCTAAATTAGCTTTTAATAACACCCCCTTAGTCAAAATAGAATTGGTCAGATTTGCACCTTGAAAATTTGTACCCCGCATTTCCGCCGCTACGAAAGTCACACCAATTAAATCAGTGTTGGAAAAGTCACGATCCTCTAAATTAGTATTACTGTAATTAATTGTATTAACTTGAGAAAAAGCTGGCTGGGGATTGATGATAATCCAAAACCAAGCCAGCAATAAAATTGCAATTAAGCTAACTAATCTCAGCAAAAATTTTTTCATAACTTGACAAATTTTATTGATAGTCAAAAGTCAACAGTCCAAAATTCCAAGGAATAACTATTGAGCCTCCGAATTTTAGATTTGAAATTTTGGATTTTGGATTGCTGGATTGAATCTAAAATCCAAAATCTAAAATTGATTGACTTTTGTACATACAACTATACTCTAGTAAGAGTATAACCCCGTCCCTACTACTTCCAATCCTTCCCAATACGGATTGTGATGTCTGATTCTAAATCCCCTGTGGATTTGACTTCAACTAAACCCAATCCTAAGATTTTTTGTAGGTTAATTGCTGCCGAGCGATCGCCTCTCTGTACAATAATTTCAGTTTGACGTTGGGTATCAGGCCAAGCTGGGACAGTGTAAATATTTGTAAAGCCTTTCTGTTTCAAGTAAGCAATAACTTTTTCAGTTACCTGGGGCTGATTAGAAGCATTTTGAATAGCAATTTTCAGCTTAGAAACCGGTCGTGTATCTGGTTTCAGACCAGGTATATCTACGCCTACATAATTATTCAATAGATTTTGCTGCCCGTTTAAATTCAGCCAATAGCTATTGGGATCTTTACTAAATTTGCTGAATGTACCGGGTAACATGGTCATTTGGAAATTATCCCGCTCTAAGTTGACGGAAAAATTCACCAAAGCCATCATTTCTTCTATCTTCAAATTTGTATCAAAATATTTCCGCATCAGGCGGGTTAATTGGGGCAATCTCGGTAAGACTGTAGGACTATGCAGCCTTTGCAACAAGGCCATCACTAATACTTGTTGTCTTTGTACCCTGGGTAAATCCCCTAAACCTTCCTCACGATAACGAGCAAATAGTTCTGCTTGTTCGCCATTGAGAGTTTGCCAGCCACTTACTAAACTGACAGTTGCGCCACTATTCGGGTTTTGATATGACATGGCTTTGGGAACAAAAACTTCTACCCCACCCAACTGGTCAACTAATTGTCTCAAACCACTGGTAGAAATACGTATATAGCGGTCAATCCGAGCATTATTGAGAGTCCGGCTAACAGTCCGTGCTGCTAAAACTGGCCCGCCTTTACTATTAGCTTCAGAAACTTTAGTTAATCCCTGTTCTGGGATAGCAATCATTGTATCGCTGGGAATGGATAATACCCGCATGGTTTTACTGCTGGGGTTGATTCTGGTGAGCAGCATAGTATCGCTTTGTCCAGAAAAACTTTCCGGTGAACCATCCACAGCACCTTTGACTGGCTCAATACCCATAATCAGAATATTCATGGGTTTGGATATCTGATACTGGGAAATTTTGCTCCAAAGTTCCCCAGGTAGGGGCATTTTCTGCTCATCTTGACTAGCAAATCCCAATTCTTCATCGGTGCGGTCTAGGTTACTCCATAAAGGAGTCCACAGTGCCAAGGTGGATACTAACAGCCCAGACATGATAATGCCTAGCACAGATGTCAAAACCCACAATAACCAGCGAGGCATAGTTAAGCCTAGCCGATCATACAGCTCATTAGGAATTGCCCCTACAGAATCGACGAGAGTGCGAGAACTGTTAGCGGTTTCTACTTCCTGTTGAGGTATAACCTCAATCTCGCCTGCTGATGGCGATATGACTTGATTATCTATACGTTGTAGTTGTGAAGGTCTAACCTCTAAATCTAGATTCGGTATTGCTTGAGGTGTAACTTGATTTTCTGACCATTGAACCTGTTTAATCACAATTATCTCCCCACTTATCCACTCCCTAAAATTTATGTTAATGCAACCCACCAATCTTGCCAGTGTCAGACTGCACTGTACACTTGAAATGTTCTAGCGTAGGTGTGTATGACAACATGAGTAGTTCTTTGTTCCCAGTAATCCTGGCAGGTGGTAAAGGTGAACGTTTTTGGCCTCTGAGTCGCCAAGATCGACCCAAACAATTTTTAAGTCTTGATGGTAGCTCTAGAAGTCTATTACAAGCAACTGCCGAGCGACTACTTGATTTCGCAGGTAGTTGGGATAACTTGTGGGTGATTACTTCTAGCCAGCTAGCAACAGGAGTGGGACAACAATTACCAGAATTGCCATCTCCCAACTTGTTGGTTGAACCGCAAGGTAGAGACACTGCTGCTGCTGTTGCTTGGACGAGTTTGGAAATTCAAAGACGTTATGGAGACGATGCAATTATCGGCTTTTTTCCCTCTGACCATTGGATAGCTGACCAACAGGCGTTTAAACGCACATTAGATGCGGCTACCCAATTAGCGGCAACCACACCAGCGATTGTCACACTGGGAATTAAGCCTACCTTTCCATCAACTGGTTACGGCTACATTGAACAAGGTGAACACATTGGTAGCTTTAATGAGTTGCCAGCTTATCACGTCAACCGCTTTACTGAAAAGCCCAACCGTGAGACAGCAGAAACATTTCTGTCTACGGGGAGATTTAGTTGGAATAGCGGTATGTTCGTGTTTCGGGCTGGTGTTGTTCTCAAGGAACTGTATACCCATGCACCAGAAATTATTGAACAAATAGCACAAAAAGGCGTTGATGTCTATCCCCAGTTGCCGAAAAAAAGTATAGACTATGCGCTCATGGAAAAAACCAATTTAGCATATGTTTTACCGGCAGACTTTGGGTGGGACGATTTAGGCGACTGGAATGCCATCGAACGCTTAATGAAACAGCCCGAAAATCCCAATGTCGAGCTTGCTACCCATGTGGGTTTAGATACCCACGGAGCAATTATTTATGCTAGTGATCCAGAGGATGTAGTTGTTACTATTGGTTTAGAGGATGTGGTGATTGTGCGCGATCGCAATGTCACCCTGATAGTAAATAAAGAACGTACCCAGGAAATTAAACAGATCCTCAAAACCTTACAAAGCGATCGCCGATTTACCGACTTGCTCTAAATTTAAATCTCAAAGGTAATATTTAAAACCCTCGGCAGATGCTGAAAACCGTTACCTGTATTATAACTTGACTATCTGTGTAGTCAAAGAGGCAGGGGGCGGGGAGTAGGGGGAGCAGGGGGAGCAGGGGGGCAGGGAGCAGGGGGGCAGGGGGGCAGGGAGCAGGGGGAGTAGGGGCAGTAGGGGGAGTAGGGGGAGAAAAATACAATGCCCCATACCCAATCCCCAATCCCCAATCCCCAATCCCCAATCCCCAATTCCCAAAATTTTTGAATTTTGAATTTTGAATTTTGAATTGATTAGCCCAATCCCCAATCCCCAAAATGTTTTTAACATACACTGTTCCGCGCCAAAGAGAAATTATTGAAGTTGTTCTCCGCAATGGTTGGGATTATATGCGGCGGCTACTCACAGGTGGCAAAGCTGATGAACCCCAACTACCTACCCCGGCGGTGTTAAAAAATATTCTGGTGGATTTGGGGCCTGTTTATGTGAAACTGGGGCAGCTACTTTCTACCCGTCCAGATTTACTCAGTGCTGCCTATATTGAAGAACTTTCTACTTTGCAAAATGAAGTACCCCCTGTACCTTGGGCAGAGATTGAAATAGTTATTCGCCAACAGTTAAAACGCCCCCTCGAAGAGACTTTCAAGCACATTAATAACGTCCCTGTGGCGGCGGGATCAATTGCTCAGACTCATCGCGCTACATTAATTGATGGTCGAGAAGTGGCTTTGAAGGTGCAGCGTCCGGGAATAGATATTACGATTGTCCAAGATATTGCCTTAATTCAAGGCATTGCTGATTTAGTGGCGCGGACTGATTTTGGCCAAAACTACGAAATCAAATCTATTGCGGAAGAATTTACGAAAGCTCTAGAAGCCGAGTTAGATTTTACACGGGAAGCTGGGTTTACAGACCAACTGCGACGTAATTTATCTCGCAGTCGTTGGTTTGATCCCCAACAAATTGTAGTTGCGGAAATTTATTGGCATCTGACTACAGAAAAATTAATGGTGATGGAGTGGCTAGAGGGAGTACCCATACTATCAGCCAATTTAAACGACAACAATGGTAAAGATCCGATCGCCGAACGCAAAGCTACAACTACGCTACTATTTCGGGCTTTCTTTCAACAGTTATATGTAGATGGCTTTTTTCATGCTGATCCCCATCCGGGTAATATCTTTTATCTGAGTGATGGGCGTGTGGCTTTATTAGATTGTGGGATGGTGGGTAGACTTGATCCCCGGACTCAGCAGATATTAACAGAAATGTTGTTGGCAATTGTCGATTTAGATGCGGGTAGGTGCGCCCAATTGACTCTGCAATTAGCTGATTCTGCACAGCCAGTCATTGTAGCGCGGTTAGAAAGTGACTATGATCGGATGCTGCGGAAGTATTACAACGTCAGTTTGACGGAAATGAATTTTAGTCAAATCTTTTATGAAATTTTGCAAGTTGCCCGCAATAATAAAATTCGCTTACCCGGTAACATGGGTTTGTATGCCAAAACCTTGGCGAATTTAGAAGGGGTAGCCCGTACCTTTAATCCAGAGGTAAATTTATTTGAAGAAATACAACCTTTAATTACAGACTTATTTCGGCGGCAGTTATTGGGGGATAATCCAGTGCGATCGCTCCTCAGAACCGCCTTAGATATTAAAAGTCTGTCTTTACAATCTCCCCGGCAAATCGAACTTTTATTAGACCGGGTAACATCAGAAACCCTACGCTTGAATCTTTCCCTACACGGTTTAGACGGTGTACGCCGAACAATGGACGATGCCGCTAACCGCCTCTCTTTTAGCATCCTCGTAGGTTCACTGATTATGGGGGCAGCAATAATTTCCAGTAAGGCACAAACAACACAGTTATCCTTTGTGAGCAGCGTGTTGTTTGCAGCCGCTAGTTTATTAGGATTGTGGCTGATTATTAGTATATTGCGATCGGGGCGTTTAAAATAATACCTCTATTAATTAATCGCCTCTCCCCACGTTGAAAATCAGCTTTTAATTTGCATATTTCATGTGCCTGTCTTTAATTTTGAATTGATTCATGTAGTGGCGTGGCAAGGCTAAAATAGTGCATTAGATTTGGATAAAAAACGTAGATAAACGCAGATAAACGCCGATGAAACCAATTTTTTATTGCAACGTTTTAGTCTAGACACGCCACTACAGTTTTTTGGTATTTTGTATTGCAACATTTAAGGCTTGACACGCCAGTAGGGTGCGTGACGCTCCGAAAGTATTTGAACGTAGTCATCAAACTTATAGCGTCACGCACCAAGCATTAATTGTGACACTTGCATAAGTCCTATGACCAAGATGGCAGGATTTTCGAGTTAGAAGTTTTCACTATGCAAATCAGATTTTTTTACCCACACCATGACAAGTGGTTTTAACATTTATATATGTCCATTATAATTGCCGAAAACCTCAGTAAATCCTATCCGGTAGCGGTGAAAGAGCCAGGAATTAAAGGGACAATTACCCACTTATTCCGTCGCACCTACCGTTCTATCAACGCAGTTGAAAATGTTTCCTTTGAAATTAGCCCAGGTGAGGTAGTGGGTTTCTTAGGGCCAAATGGTGCTGGTAAAACCACCACACTTAAAATGCTCACCGGACTCATTCACCCTTCTAGGGGTAGCGTCAGAGTAGCAGGTTATGTACCATTTCTGCGCCAAGCCCCGTTTTTGCAAAAAATCACCTTGGTAATGGGGCAGAAACAACAACTACTCTGGGACTTACCAGCACTAGACTCTTTAAAAATTAATGCAGCCGTCTACGATATTTCTGATAAAGAATTTCATCGTCGCGTCGGGGAATTAACAGAAATGCTGGCGTTAGAAGGGAAACTTAACCAACCCGTGCGAAAACTCTCTTTGGGAGAACGCATGAAAGCAGAATTACTAGCAGCACTTCTACACCGTCCCCATGTCTTGTTTTTAGATGAACCAACACTAGGTTTAGATGTCAATGCTCAAGTAGCAGTACGGGATTTTTTACGTGAGTATAACCAGCGTTATCAAGCAACCGTTTTGTTGACTAGCCATTACATGGCAGATATTACCGCTTTATGCCAACGGGTATTACTAATTCACCAAGGTAAACTCATGTATGACGGTAGTTTAGATAGACTGCTAGAACGTTTTGCCCCCTACCGAGAAGTTTACGTAGAGTTAGCCCAACCTCTACCCCTAGAAAAACTCCAAGTTTATGGTGATGTCCAACATTTAGAAGGACGAGCCGTGTGTTTCATGGTGCAACAAGAGGCACTTACCCGTACAGTTTCTCAGATTTTAACAGAGTTAGCAGTTATAGATTTAAAAGTTACTGAGCCACCAGTCGAAGAAGTTATTGCACAAGTTTTTCAAGCGGGAATAGTCTAAAACTTACCCAACTGACATATTTTCATGTAGGGTGTGTGACGCTATGAAACTATTGGAACGTAGTCAAGAGAATTAATAGCGTCACGCACCAACCATCAATAGACTTCTTGCATCAATACTTTGGTGTTGCTAACAAGATTTTTTAAAAGCTCACGCATACCGCTAGCGCGGAACTCGTAGAGTAGGCGCAAAGACGCAAAGCGGCTTCTCGCAGAGTAGGCGCAAAGAAGAACGCAGGAAAATAACTCTTGAAATTATGTATTAGGATTGTTCAATTATTCGTGCAAGATGTCTAATGGTGAAACTTGCCTAATTCCTGTAGTCTAAAAAGTAAACAGCCAATGAAAAAAATTATTAGAAAAGCTCTCACTTTACTGACAGTTTACTACGCCTATATGGTGGAGTATCGAGCAGAACTAATTTTATGGGTTTTGTCTGGTTCTTTACCGATTATTCTCATGGGAGTTTGGATAAAAGCTGCCCAAGGAGGACAGTTTGGTTTATCATCTGTTGACTTTGCCCGTTATTTTCTCACCGTTTTTGTTGTTAGACAAATATCTGTCGTCTGGGTAATTTGGGAGTTTGAAAAGGAAGTTGTAGAAGGTAAGTTATCACC
The DNA here is from genome assembly GCA_050633005.1 of Trichormus sp. Classification (GTDB taxonomy): domain Bacteria; phylum Cyanobacteriota; class Cyanobacteriia; order Cyanobacteriales; family Nostocaceae; genus Trichormus. The sequence goes on from JBODRP010000244.1 coordinate 7,764, forward strand.
AAAATTATTACAACCTTTAGATCCTGTATGGCATCATGTTGCTGCCCATTTATCAGAAAGAGTTGCTCGCATACCCTTTGCCATAATATTAATAGCTCTGTTTTTTTTCTTATATCCCGAAGCATTTTGGCTGCCTAATCTATCCCAATTCCTAGCATTTACTTTGGCTGCCATCTTGGCATTTGTTTTAAGGTTTGTAATTCAATATACCTTTGCAATGTTTGCTTTTTGGACAGAAAGAGCTAATGCTATTGAGAATTTCTGGTTTTTGTTTTATTTATTTCTATCTGGTTTAATTGCGCCTTTAGAAGTGTTCCCTGAACCTATAAGAGAAATAGTTTTATTTACACCTTTTCCCTACTTAATTGCTTTTCCCGCCAATATTTTAGTAGGATTACCAGTGGATTTAATACGGGGATTTGCCTCCCTTCTAGGTTGGATATTCATTTTGTTGCTTGCAAATCGGTGGTTATGGCGTGCAGGATTGAAAAGATATTCGGGGATGGGAGCTTGAATTAATTCAAAATCCAACATTACGCCTGATGTGAATTAGGAAAACCACCTATCCAATCAATAGTAGGGGCGGGTTAACAAATATCATTCATGATTAACTTTTGATCTCGGTGAACCCGCCCCTACAAATATCTATGTATTCGCAAGATTTTAATTCACAATTAGACGGAAATTAAGAATTTTTACCTTTAAAAATGATTGTTCTGTTATGCAGAAAATCAATATCTTGAGGATAAGCCCAGACTGGTGGCAGTTTAGATTCTTGATCAAATATCTTCTTATAAGGATATTCCTCACTTATTAACCTATTAAAAAATAAATTAATTTCTGGATATAA
>JBODRP010000245.1:0-8573 GCA_050633005.1 Trichormus sp.
TTGCAAGATATGCAAAATGCGATCGCTCAATGGTTGCAAGAAAATAGGAATGTAGTTTTAGCCTGTTCTGCACTCAAAGCTAGCTATCGCCAATTCTTACTCACGGATAGGGATGATATCAAGGTAGTTTATCTCCAAGGCTCAGACAACATCATCCAAAAACGCCTGCAAACACGAGAAAATCATTTTATGAGCGCGAAACTCCTCACAAGTCAGTTTCATACCCTAGAAGAGCCAGAGAACGCCATATATATAGATATTTCACAACCTCCAGAAGAGATTGTGAATACTCTCAAGACTATCCTTTGTTGATTAGATCAAAACACGATAGTAGGGAACAGCTAAAACCGAGATTTTGCGCTACTTCCGTAATTACGAATTACGTAGCTTGCTTTACTGCGTAACGCTCCGCGAACTCGCTTTGCAAGTATTACGTTAGCGTAGCGGGGCGCAGCCCATTACGAATTGACATTATTTCCTAATATCTAATAAAGTGCAGTACATCACGTAGCACACTATAACCAGCTAAATCCCAAAGTAAATAAGCTAGAAACCCAATCATTGCTAAACGACCATTCCAAAGTTCAGACTGAGGATTCCAGCCAAAAATAAAGGCGTTTCGGTCTATGCCATTGTAAGCATTAGCAACTGGTGGTAAATCTGTAGAAGGACGAGTTTCCATTGTTTTCTCCTAAATATTTATCTTGTTTTCTTCAGTTAACCGTTAATAATCAACAGTTAACAATGACTTTTTAGTTAGTAGCCAATTAGATGTAATACATCCCGCAAAACGCTATAACCGGCTAAATCCCAAAGCAAGTAAGCGAGAAATCCAATCATTGCCAAACGACCGTTCCAAATTTCTGCTTGGGGAGTCCAACCGAATAAAAAAGCATTGCGATCGCGTCCATTATATGCGGTAGCAATTGTTGGCAGATTAGTACTGGAAGAACGAGTTTCCATTTTGTTGCTCCAAACAATTTGTTACTTAACTTTACTTTAGCTATCTATCAATCAATTGCTTTCCGTCGGTAGATACAATCCCTAGCCACTTCTTATGGACGATTAAGATTAATCTTGTTACATCCTCAAATCCATCTTCTGGAGGTAATCAAAATACTATTTGTAAATAAATGTAAATTCACTGTAAATACTTATGGATAATTAGGCTATTTATTAAAACAAATAACTCAGAAATTATCATTCAAAATTAGATATATTAGCTTTTATTCTGTCGGCACTCTGTTGTTTTAATTTTGTTAATTATGATTAAAACTAACTCTATTAAAAATATAAACTTCTATCTAGCGTCTGATATGCTTTCAATCTTTAGGAAGATGATTTTAGCTGTCAATTTTCAGGATTCTAAGAGTAACCACTAAGATTTAGGTAAGGTCATAAGTACATAGATAAACTACAGTTGCTACTCACAATCTAACTAACTCAGTGCTGACTCCTGAGTCATGAGTGAGTGTACCCTTGCTCTTTTGATAGCGGCTACCTTTCCCTTTGTTAACAGCACTCAGGACTCATTATTAGCGTAAGGAAATACGATGTTTTACAGTACAGATATTATATTCGCACTCTACAAGCCTCTATTATGGGTGGCACAAATCCCCGTTGCACCAACGGGAATCTCACCAGCACAATTATCACTACTAACCTCTGGGCCGCGGTTTTTTGTGGCTTTACTGTCTGGAGTGATTTTAGCTTTTGCGTTTCAATTAGTATTAACTAATCTTTCAGTAGCCGCAGGGATTTCTTATTTGGGTCGGCCATCGGATTCAGTGACGGAAACAGGCGGTAGCTTTGGCGGTACGATTCGTAAAATTGGCACAGCTGTGGGAATTTGGACATTAGTCTCGGTGACTATTGCCTTATTAATTGCCTGTTTTTTAGCCGTCAAGTTGAGCCTATTAGTTTTAGATCCTAGACTGGGAGCAATTCTCGGTTTAGTAATTTGGGGGGCGTACTTCTTATTATTGGTTTGGGTTAGTTCTACTACCGTCGGTTCATTAATTGGTTCGGTAGTTCACACTGCTACCTCTGGTTTTCAGGCAATTATGGGAACAGCTACCGCCGCTTTGGGTGCAAAAGCTGTGAATCAGCAAGTTGTATCCACAGCAGAAGCAGCCGCCTCGGCAGTACGGCGAGAATTAGGCAGTGCCATTGACCCAATCAGTATCCGAGAAAACATAGAAGATTATATTGAAAAGCTGCGTCCACCAGAACTAGATATATCTCATATTCGCCGGGAATTTGAAAGTTTACTGCAAGATCCACAACTGAGAGAAATTGCTGGTAGTCCTGATTTGCGTCATATAGATCGGCAAAAATTCGTGGATTTAGTCAGTAGCCGTACCGATTTGTCTCGGCGAGATGTCAACCGCATTGCTGATACTTTATATAATGTGTGGCAAAAAGTCATAGGTCAGCAACAACCTATGCAAGACAACCTAGGTGAGTTGGTAAACTATCTCAAAACCATGCCACCAGGACAAACCAAAACCGATGAACTCAATGCCAAATTAGATCGGTTAATTGCAGAAATGCGCCCCGCCAAAACATCTGACCAAAAAACAGACCAAAGTCCGATTCAGCGTACACTCCAGCAAGGACTATCTGCTTTAACTGGCGTAGTTTTGGGACGGGCAGATTTATCAGATTTAGATGTGGAAAAAATTTGGCACGCCTTGACCACAGCGAAAGAAAAAGCTACAGCACAAGCTGATAAATTAGGATTGCCCACACCATCCCAACCCTATAGCCCCATTCGTGCTGATGTCGAAAACTATCTGCACAATACCTATGCTTGGCAATTGAGTGAGGACAGAATTGCCCAAGAATTTCATGATGTCATCTACGATCCAGCCGCCGACCCAAATATCGTGCGGCGGGAACTAGAACGACTATCCCGCCAAGATTTCGTGAATATTCTGCAAGACCGGGGATTACTCACCCAAACTCAAATTCAGCATATTAGCGATCGCTTAGAAACAGTACGTCAACAAGTGCTATTCATAGTTACAGCTGAGGCCGAAAGGGAGATATCCCAAGACTTACAACGACGCATCAATAGTTATTTGTTGGTAACGGCTAAGGCTGATTTAACTCCAGAAGGTATTGAAAGGGATTTTAAACCTTTAATTACAGACCACGAAGCCGATTATGAAACCCTGTCACGGCGACTGGCTATAGTTGACCGTCAACAAATGCGGGATATATTGCTAGAGCGCAATGATATCCAGTCCTACGAAGTTGATCCGATCTTAGATCAATTAGAAACACAACGCGATCGCGCTTTGGTAGAATCCAAAAACTTAGCAGCACAAGCCCAATATCATGCAGAAACCCTCTGGCTAAATGTTGAGTCATATCTGCGTAATACCGACAAAGCCGAATTAAACCCCGATGCTATCCGTGCTGACCTGAAAACCTTGCTAGCAGACCCCCAAGCCGGGATGGCGGCAATTCAAGCCCGATTGTCTCGTTTTGACCGTGATACCTTAGTAAAATTACTGAGTCAACGGCAAGATATTAGCGAAGACCAAGCAAATCAAATTATTCATACTGTTGAGGAATCTTGGCACAGTGTCCGCCACGTCCCCCACGCTGTAGCAGAGACAGCCAAAGCACAATATGATGCTGTCACTACCACAATTGCCGATTACTTACGCAGAACAGGCAAAGCGGAACTCAACCCAGAAGGCATTCAGCGAGATTTCAACCGACTGTTTGAAAATCCCAGAGAGGGAGTTGTTGCCCTCCGACAGCGATTGTCCCATGTAGACAGAGATACCTTGGTGAAATTGCTCAGTCAGCGTCAAGACTTGAGTGAAGCCCAAGTCAATGAAGTGATTGACTCCGTACAAACTGCTATTCGGAACATTGTCCGTGCGCCCCGTCGGCTAGCCACCCGCACCCAACAAAGAGTGCAGAACTTCCAAACTTATTTAGAAGCATATCTGCGGCACACTGGCAAGGAAGAATTGAACCCAGAAGGAATCAAGCGGGATGTGCAATTACTACTGCATGATCCAGGGGTAGGGATGGAAAGTTTAAGCGATCGCTTGTCACATTTTGACCGTTCGACAATTATCGCTCTGCTGAAAATTCGGGAAGACATCACAGATCAAGAAGCTGCCCAAATAGCTGATAACATTGTTTCAGTCCGCGATCAATTTGTCGAGCAAGTGCGGGGAATCCAACGACGCATTCAAGATTTGATGGATGGCATTTTTGAAAGGATTCGTGATTATCTCAACTCCTTAGAGCGTCCCGAACTCAATTATGATGGCATTAAACACGATATTCGCACATTATTAGAAGACCCCCAAGCCGGATTTGAGGCCTTACGCGATCGCCTCTCATCCTTCAACCGCGATACCCTCGTAGCCATTATGAGTTCCCGTGAAGATATTTCCACAGCCGATGCTAACCGGATTGTTGACCAAATTGAACGCGCACGTAATACAGTATTACAACGTGCCGAACGCCTACAACACCAAGCCCAACGCCGCTTAGAAGCAGTCAAACATCAAGCCGAAAGACAAGCGGAAGAAACCCGCAAAGCCGCCGCTTCCGCCGCTTGGTGGTTATTTGCTACAGCCATAGTATCCGCCATTTTCTCAGCATTAGGAGGTGCGATCGCTGTAGTTTTGGTGTAGGTGAATAAACTTGTCTCCGCTTAATTCTCAGCCTCCTCAATATGGGAGGCTGTTTTATGGAAACTCTTTGTGGCATCAACCGGACATTTTTGAGCAGATAATATCCACACTATTGTTAAACAAGCCATATCCCCTATTAAATCAAACTAGCGATCGCTACAATTAAAGCATCTGGATCTACTGGTTTCGATATGTGTAGTTGAAATCCAGCCGCCATTGCTTGCTGTTGATTGATTTCCCCAGCATAAGCCGTAAGTGCGATCGCCGGGATATTTCCCCCTTGGTGTGGTGGTTGCTCTCTCACTTGACGCATCAACATATAACCATCTATCTCTGGCATTCCGATATCACTAATTAAAATATCTGGCAAGGAGTCACAGAGTATATCTAATGCCTCTGCTGCTGATGTTACGGCAATAACTTCCACCCCATAGTCTTCCAGAATAAAACTGATTAAATCTCTGATGTCTGGCTCGTCATCTACTACCAAAACCTTTTTTCCTACAAGCAAGGGAGATTGCTGGTTATTGGGTAAAGGTTGATCTTCTTGATCACTCATGGGTTTATCTTTCTGTATTAGTAAATTGATTGAAAACTAGCACGATGTAATTCTACGACCTGATGCGCCCAAAGTGAGTTCTCAACCCCAGCCAGCAAATTTTATTCTAGTTCTGCTGACATCTGCACAAAAGTCATCAAAGACAGAGAAATCTATCTCCAAGGTTGTAGATTTATATTTATCGCAGAAGTATCATCAACCTGCTTGCTTTCCCCAATGCTTCATCAGTACATCTACTTACATGGTTTTGCTTCTAGTCCTCAATCTAACAAAGCCCAAGATATTAGCGATCGCTTTGCTAAAATTCAGATCCCTCTACAAATTCCCGATTTGAATGCTGATGACTTCTCCCAATTAACCATCTCACGTCAAATTCAACAAGTGGTAGCACAATTTACGGATGATTCCATACCCATAACCTTGATTGGTTCTAGTTTAGGGGGTTTAACTGCTGCCCACATAGCACAACAATATTTACAAGTAGAACGCTTAATATTACTAGCTCCCGCCTTTGAGTTCTTATCCCATTGGCTGCCCAAGTTAGGGGAGGAAGCAATACAGCGTTGGCAACAAGAACAATACCTGATGGTTTACCACTACGGGGAGGAGCGATCGCTGCCTTTAAATTACAATTTTGTCATAGATGCTACTCAGTATTCCCTCACCCAATTACAACGTCCTGTTCCCACATTGATTTTGCATGGCAAACAAGATGAAGTCATTCCCATCAGTGCCAGCCGCAATTTTATTAGATCCCGTCCTTGGGTAGAATTAGTAGAACTAAACAGCGATCACGCCCTTGGTAATGTTAAAGAAGAAATTTGGCAAGCAATTGCAAAATTCTGTCAGTTATCTAGAGAATAAACGATAGTGAACGCAAGGAAAAGTACTCCCCCTTGCACCCTGCCCCAATTCCTCTTATCCGATGCTCAATAACTAAAACTATGCTTCCTTTTATTCGTTCAGATTTAGCCCAATTTACCGCTTACAAACCACACCCTAGTAGCGATACAGCCGCAGCAGTTCCTACGCAGTTAGATCGTCTAGATACAAATGAAAGTCCTTACGATTTGCCATCTGAGTTAAAACAAAAGCTGGCTTGGATTTATCAAGAGATGATCGAAACCAATCGTTATCCTGATGGTGGACATGAAGCCATTAAAAATGCGATCGCTGAATATGTGAATGAGTCGGCTGGTATTTCCACATCAGTATTCACTGCTGACAATATCTCTGTAGGTAATGGTTCAGATGAACTCATCCGTTCTTTATTAATTGCTACCTGTCTACAAGGTGCAGGTGCGGTTTTGGTGGCTCATCCTACCTTTTCTATGTACGGGATTTTGGCTAAAACTTTGGGTATTCCTGTTGTGACAGTTCCCCGAAATCCCACCAACTTTGAAATTGATTTAACAGCCGCTCAATGTGCGATCGCACAAACTCAAAATCCCCCCATTCGAGTTGTATTTGTAGTTCATCCCAATTCCCCCACAGCTAATCCTTTAACTCCTGATGAATTAACTTGGTTAAGAAGTTTGAGTGAGGAAATCTTGGTGGTAATTGATGAAGCTTACTTTGAATTTAGCCAAACAACTTTGGTAAGTGAATTGGCACAGCGTCCTAACTGGATAATTTTACGCACCTTTTCTAAAGCCTTCCGTTTAGCAGCTATGCGTGTTGGTTATTGTATAGCTCATCCAGAAGCGATCGCTATCCTAGAAAAAGTCCGTTTACCTTACAATCTACCTAGTTTTTCCATTGCTGCCGCCCTCATGGCTTTAGAAAATCGTCAAATCTTACTCCAATCAATTCCCCAAACTCTTAATGAGCGTAGCAAACTAATTACAGCTTTATCTCAAAACCCAGCACTAGAAATTACAGAAAGTGCCGCTAACTTTATTTTCCTGCGTCTTCAACCAAATAATGATGAACCAGAAAATACCACTTTAAAAAATCTTCATCAACAACTCAAAAATCAAGGCACTCTTATCCGTGAAATTAGCGGCGGACTAAGAATTACTATCGGTACACCTGAAGAGAACCTACGCACCCTCAACAGAATCGAAGCCGCCTTAATCAATAGTCCATAATCATTAATTCTTCACCCCTGCCCCCCTGTCTCCCTTGTCTCCCCCTGCCCCCTGCCCCCTAATTTTGAATTTTGAATTTTGAATTAATTAAGCCCCCTACCCCCTCTCTCCCCAACGGCGAACTATTCCCACTGTTTGAGGTAACACTCCCACCAATAAAGCAAAAGCAACATCCGGTAAATTAGTCACCATTTCCTGGGGAAAATATTGTTCAAACTGATCCAGAATTTTTTGCACTCGCTGCTGAGGACTGGGATGTTCTGTGATTTGTTTGATCAACCTAATCCACTGTCGTCTAATCAAATAAGCTTTTTGTCGCTCTTCATAAGATTCTGGTGTCAGTAAAGACAGATTTCCTATGGGAATCACCATTTGGCAATCGGCATCATAATCTCCGCCAACTGCCGCTCCTGGCCCAGCAAATTCAGCATGGTAGCGTTTAAAGAGAATTAACCCGTTGCGCTTACGACTATTGACTATAAAAACTTGTCTACTGTGCAAAAATGCCAAGACATCGGAACTGTAAGTTTGCTCAGATCCATTGGTCACGACAACATTGTCAAGGCAATTTGTGTCAGGGTAGTAAGTTGATACCATAGTAACTTGATAGCGGCGGGGTTTTTCGCTATCCATGTTTGCTAAAACTTTTGAATAGTGTAAGTTTGGGAATCCAGGATGGAAAAGCTGGATGAAATCTCCACCTGGTTTTTGCTCTTTCTTTAGTAAACAGAATTGTTTAGTCAATTTTAACTAAAATTAAAAATGACAAATATGAGACTGCCATTAAGTAATCACATTCTATGTGATTTAACTGGATTTGTCTGCCGATTAATTGCGAAAACCTTTAAAGTTTCTATGAAGATCAATATCTTCATTAATAAGTTTCTATGAGGAGATTAATGAAATTTCATGGTAATTTTACTGAGGCGACAATTATAGTTCAAATTTTCTATTGGACAATATTTACGGCTCAGATTTTAAATCTAATCTTCATAACATAATATGGTAAAAGCAAAATCTTTTTTTATATAAATATTTCTTAAAGTTTAGTCAAAATAATTTTATAAAAATTCTAGACCCGGTTTTATCGGGAATAAATACGCTTAAAATTTTTCAAAAATACTAGTGTAATTGAGCATTCCGTCCTGCCAGCAAGGATTTAAATCCTAGACATCTATAATATAGCCGACAACTGTTCTAGACCTATATATTTTGACCAAAATTTTAAGGCATAGGGATCAATATTTCTGATATAAA
>JBODRP010000246.1:0-8562 GCA_050633005.1 Trichormus sp.
GTAATGAGTAATGAGTAATAAGTAATGAGTAATGAGTAATGAGTAATGAGTAATGAGTAATGAGTAATGAGTAATGAGTAAATACCCATGACTTATTACTTGTTGGTTAAAGAACGCGAAAAATAACTTTTCCCACTGCAAATTTTACTCAGCCAGGAGAGGAAAGGATTGTGCATGAATTTTTAACCCCTGAAAAGGTACAAAGTCAACAGCCTAGTGTAGGGGTGTAGGGGAGGAGACGAAAGACATTCTACCTTGTCTCCCCCTGCCCCCTGCCCCCAGTCCCTAGTCCCTAGTCCCTAGTCCCTAATCATTTCTTTAATCTGACATCAATAACAGAGGCATTAAAGTTGTAGTTGAAACCTTCTAACTCGAAGGGCATACCGATTTTTACTTTACTATTACCTAAAACGGGGCCATCTTTGGTGACTTCTGCTTGACCTTCTAAGGTGAGGAGCATATCTGTACTAAAGTTATTGCTTCTGGGATCTGGTAATTCTTTCACAGAACCATCTGGTTGACCAACTGTTAAAGTTCTAGGTAGGACTTGTACAGATTTAATTCCAATCTCACCATAAGGTTGATTGCGGATAATTACTTTAGTTTTGCCGCCTGTTTTAAAACCTTGCTCAGATAACTGCTGAGGATCGCGTACATTTAACCCACGAACTACTAAATCTACTTCTATCGGCGTTTTTTTAGCTCCCACTTGAGCAATAGAACCACCAGTACCCGGAAAGACAAAAATCCCAATTATCACTAACAGAATAACTAACCCTGCAAATAAGTCGAGTATATTGATTTTGCCGAACAAGCGACCTTTGGAATCTAAAATAGTCATAAGAATTTTTTCCAGAGCAGATTCAAGTAATTGATTTTAGCAACAAGTTTCATCATAGGGGTATTGGGCATGGGGCATGGGGCATGGGGCATGGGGCATGGGGGTAAATATTTCTCCCCTTCTCTGGGAGAGGCTGCGCCAACGACTGCGCTCAGGGCAAGCTTGTCTCCCCTGTCTCCCTTGTCTACCTTGTCTACCTTGTCTACCTTGTCTCCCCTGTCTCCCCCGCCCCCTGCTCCCTGCCCCCTGCCCCCTTCCCCCCTGCCTCCACTCCCTGAGTCGCCAATGCAACTTAACAAGGCATCTGTACGTCTCAAATAGTAGATGTTCTCCCTCAAGTATGTTCTAACGGAATTATGATTAACAGGAAAGACTTGGTAGCAAATTATCATCTTTGGCGGCGACGCTGGTTTTATCCCTTAATTTCAGTGTTAGTTGCTGTTAGTGTGTGCCTAAGTACACCTTTACCGGGAAGAGCGATAGAGTTATTACCACTGTTATTCCGGGGAGCGCAAATCATTCAACTATCGAATATATCCGATCGCCAGGAAGTAGAACTAGGCGCGCAAATGAATCAGCAATTACGCAGTGAAATTAAACTTAACCGTAATCCTGAGATTAACCGCTACGTAGAACAAATTGGCAGACGCATAGTAGCAAATAGCGATCGCCCCAACCTCCCGGCAACATTTCAAGTAGTTCAAGATAATAGTATCAATGCCTTTGCGACTACTGGGGGTTTTGTATATGTTAATGAAGGTTTAATGAAAGCTGCCGACAATGAAGCTGAACTAGCTAGTGTTATCGCCCATGAATGGGGTCATATTAGTGGTAAACACTTAGTCAAACAAATGCGCCAAAAAGCACTCGCTAGTGGTTTGGCTAGTGCTGCGGGTTTAGATCGTAATAACGCTGTAGGCATTGGCGTAGAACTAGCACTAAACCGTCCCCGTAGTCGCCAAGATGAATTTGATGCAGATCGGCGAGGGTTGAGAACTTTAACACGAGCGGGTTATGCTCAATCAGCTATGGTTAGTTTTATGCAGAAATTGCAAAGAAATAGCGGTTCTGTGCCGACATTTTTAAGCACTCACCCAGGAACAGGCGATCGCATTAACGCCCTACAAAGCTCCATCAATCGTCAACCAAGTAATGGACGCGACGGACTCGATAATACTGCTTACCGAGCAAATATCCGTGCAGTCTTGTAGGGGTGTAGGGGTGTAGGGGTGTAGGGGTGGATAGGCAGCCCCAACAAAGAGTAGTACGTTTCAAGCTCCATCCAAAGCCCTTTTAATTACGAATTACGTAGCTTGCTACTCTCCGAGAACGCTACGCATTTGCCATTCGCGTTAGCGTCTCTGAAAGAGAAGGCGTTCTCGCAGAGTACCCGCAGGGTATTACGAATTACGTTAGCGTAGCGGGACGTTCGCGTTAGCGTCTCGGAGAGAAGTCCATTACGAATTACGAATTACGCTCGCTGCTGAGTGCGGCGGGCAATTATTTTGGCTGGTTCAACTTCAACTACTGCTTCTGATAGCGGTAGGGTACGTAAACAGTTAGTAAAAACGTTAGCTTGATAAATTAAATTATTTGTGATGTCGAGTCCAGTCAACCAACCGCTACGAGGGTGGTAAGCACCAGTATCTATATCTAACCATCCCCTACCTTGAGCTAATTGGCCAGGATTAACACCAGGAAAAGTAAAGGTAATAGTATGACCGACAATAATCAGCTTATCAGCAAAGTATGGCTGTTCTATGCTGTGAAATTCTCCTCTAATCCAGCAAAACTGCTCGGCTGTTTGTTCTGTAAGGGATTTGTTTGGATCAACCCCAGCATGAGTTAACCATATATCACCCAAATCAATATAGGTAGGTAGAGTCTGAAACCAATCTATGTGTTCTGGGGAAATAGTAGTATTTGCGTAGCTGGCTATAGTTGCTTGGCCACCACTATGTAACCATGCCTGCATTAAGGCTACAGGTACATTTTCACCAGTAACTATATTTAATAACATTTGCTCGTGGTTGCCTAGTAGACATTGGTAATTGTTTTGTCTCACCAAATCAACTACCTGTGAACTATCGGGGCCACGATCAATTAAGTCTCCCAAAAAGTATACTTGGTCATTCCCACCAGGGGCGATCGCTTCTAGTAACCTGATTAATCCTTCATAGTACCCATGCACATCCCCAATAACTATTTGACGTTCCCTAGTTTCGCTCATCGGATCTTCACTACGATAAAAAATTAGCTGAATACTGTTGTTACAGTTTAGACGGTCATATTTCCGTCAATATAAGGTAATAATTACTTGACAACGGTAAATTTATTGTATTTTTTATTTGGTGAATTTGCTTGACGCTTGACAGTTGACGAATACACTTTTTCCTCCCCTACACCCCTACACCCCTACACCCCTATTTTCAAGACAGGCTATAGAAATTTGCCTTGGGTTAGCCTAAAATTTATCAAGTTGTTTTGTTTATAGCTCTTTACTTTAGTATGTCAGATCAGTTTTCTCCTGAAGTTAGCTCCCGCATTTGCAATCACATGAATGAAGATCATGCTAATGCTGTTCTGCTTTATGCACAAGTTTTCGGCGGAGTCTCCCAGGCGACGGCAGCACAAATGCTAGCCATTGATGCCCAAGGTATGGACTTAGCTGCACAAGTTGATAGTGAAAGTCTACCTGTTCGCATCGAGTTTGATCATGTTTTGGCAGACTCAGAAGATGCCCATCATACTTTGATTGCAATGGTGAAGCAAGCACGAGTTGGGGCTAAGGGTTAAAGCAAACAGAATGACAGCAAATATTATTAGCTAATTACGATCAAAGACTCCTGAAGAAACCTGAAAAGTCAGATCCCTATTGGGGATTGAAAACAAAAATCAGTGGGGGTTTCCAACCTCCACTGATGGGAATTACGAACTATTTCGAGTTACTAGGTATTAGCGTTTGGCTAATTTTTTCGCCATCTTGCGTAAGCGAATTGATTGGGGTGTTACTTCCACTAATTCATCAGGGCCAATGTACTCTAATGCACGTTCTAAACTCATTTCTACAGGTGCTTGCAACTGTACCAATTCATCGCCACCGGATGCACGGTGGTTAGTTAATTGCTTGGTTTTACAAACATTTAGTTCTAAGTCTTGGGGACGGTTGTGTTCACCAACAATCATGCCCTTATATACCTTAGTACCTGGATGAATAAAGAATACGCCTCTATCCTCGGCATTCTTCATGGCGTAGAAAGTGGAAACACCTTCTTCAAAGGCAATCAATACACCTTTGTTACGGGCTTCAATTTCTCCACTAAGTTGACGATAATCTAAGAAACTGTGGTTCATGATGCCTTCACCGCGAGTCATCCGCATGAACTCACCACGGAAACCAATCAAGCCACGGGCGGGAATCACAAATTCTAGCTGAGTGCGATCGCCATTTCCGGGCTGCATATCTTGCATTTCGCCTTTGCGTTGTCCGAGGCGTTCGATACAGCTACCAACTGCATCAGCAGGAACGTCTAACACCAACAATTCATAAGGTTCGCAAGGTTGCCCGTTGATTTCTCGATAAATTACTTGTGGTTGGGATACCTGAAACTCGAAACCTTCCCGGCGCATGGTTTCAATTAAGATACCCAAGTGTAGTTCCCCACGGCCTGAAACTAGGAATTTTTCGGGAGAGTCGGTTTCTTCTACCCGCAGAGCAACGTTGGTTTCTAGTTCGCGGAATAGGCGATCGCGTACTTGTCTGGATGTGACTAGTTTACCTTCTTGACCAGCAAAGGGCGAATCATTTACCCAGAAGGTCATTTGTAAGGTAGGCTCATCCACTTTAATTAGTGGTAAGGCTTGGGGTTCGTTGGGATCAGTAATGGTTTCACCAATGTAAGCATCTGCAAAACCAGCCACCGCCACAATATAACCTGCTGTAGCTTCTTCCAACTCTACCCGCTTCAAACCTTCAAATCCCATTAATTTGGTAATTTTGCCCTTGACAATACTACCACTTTCTGTTACTAGTGCCGCTTGTTGTCCAGCGCGGATTGTGCCATTGTGGATTCTGCCAATAACAATCCGTCCTAGATATTCAGAGTAATCTAAGGTGGTGACTTGCAACTGTAGAGGTTTATTGACATCACCTACTGGTGGTGGAACGTGTTGCAAAATCGCATTAAATAGGGGCTGCATATCAACAGCTTCTGCTTCCATGCTTTCTTTTGCATAACCTGCCATCCCGGAGGCGAACAGATAGGTGAAATCACATTGATCTTCATCTGCGCCTAATTCTAAGAACAGATCCAAGACTTTATCAACGGCAACATGAGGATCAGCTTTGGCGCGATCGATTTTATTGATGACAACGATGGGGCGCAGGCCTTTTTCCAAAGCTTTTTTCAACACAAAGCGGGTTTGGGGCATAGGGCCTTCATTGGCATCGACAATCAACAGACAGCCATCAACCATGCCGAGGACGCGCTCAACTTCACCACCGAAGTCAGCGTGTCCAGGGGTATCAACAATATTGATTAGTGTTTCTTTGTAGCGAACAGCTGTGTTTTTCGACAGGATAGTAATACCCCGCTCTCGCTCCAAAGCGTTGGAGTCCATGACGCAATCCGGAACGTCTTCGCCTTCGCGGAAAATGCCGGATTGTTTGAGGAGTGCATCAACCAGGGTGGTTTTGCCGTGGTCTACGTGGGCGATAATGGCGACGTTGCGAATTGGGAGCGTCATAGAATAGAAACTTTTTAGTGAAGTTGAGAGGGAATTTTACAATTTACATTTTGGTCTAGGCTGTTTTAACAGAATTGGGGATGATCAGCAAATTCTGTAAAGAAGCTTTAATAATTCTAGCGTAATTGTCACAATTGTTGGCGGCTTTATGTGGCTGAGAATGAAAAAGGGGTGTGGGGGTGTGGGGGTGTAAGGGAAAGAGTTTTTTATGGGTTCTGGTGTAAGCAGATGAATGGTTTAATTGAATGTGCGATCGCAAAGCAAAATCTCAAATTACGTCTAATGTCAATTCAAATCTTGGGAATACCTAGATATTTGTAGGGGCGGGTTCACCGAGATCAAAAGTTAATCATGAATGATGTTTGTTAACCCGCCCCTATTATTTATTAGATAGGCGATTTTCCTAATTCACATCAGGTGTAAATTGATGTGACTATAGACAGTTTCTAGCCCCTACCCCCATTACTTCCTACTCCCGATAACCTATGCTTCAATATGAAAGCGATTTTAACGATGTGATGGAGTATGGCACAGCGAGCAGCCGCTTTCAGGTTTGTCATTTTGTTGGGTTTTGTGAGTCTTTGTGCTGATGCTACTTATGAAGGAGCGCGTAGTATCACAGGGGCTTATTTAGAGGTGTTGGGAGCTAGCGGCACTGTGGTGGGCTTGGTAGCTGGGTTTGGAGAACTGATTGGCTATGGCTTGCGCTTAGTAATTGGTTATCTTAGTGACCAAACAGGGAAGTATTGGGGAATCACAACTCTCGGTTACTTTGTTAATACTGCTGTTGTGCCACTGTTGGCTTTAGCTGGTAGATGGGAAATAGCGGCAGGTTTAATGATGGTGGAACGCACAGGTAAAGCGATTCGTACTCCTCCACGAGATGCCCTCCTTTCCCACGGTGTCAGTCAAATTGGCAGAGGCTTTGGCTTTGGTTTACATGAAGCAATGGATCAAACTGGTGCGGTGATGGGGCCTTTGGCTGTAGCCGCAATGGTTTATTTTCAGGGAGAGTATCGCAACGGTTTTACAGTATTGATTGTCCCTGCGGTTTTAGGATTAATTGTCTTAGGAATCTTGCAATTGATCTATCCCAATCCTAGTGATTTTGAAGTAGAAACTGAAGAAACTCCCAAAGAGGAAGGATTGCCCCGTATATTTTGGATTTATCTGGCGGCTGTGGCAATTATCGCCGCAGGCTATGCAGATTTCCCTTTGATTGCCTTTCATTTTCAAAAGCAAGGAATTGCCACTGGGCAAACCATACCTTTATTCTATGCCCTAGCGATGGGAGTAGATGCGATCGCAGCGTTGATATTTGGCTATTTCTTTGATCGCATAGGGATTTTTGTGTTAATTATTGCGGCTGTTTTATCATCTTTATTTGCACCATTGGTCTTTTTAGGAAATACCCAAGTTGCACTTTTAGGTATAGCATTTTGGGGTATTGGCATGGGAGCGCAAGAATCAGTTTTAAAAGCAGCGATCGCCAGCATTGTTCCCAAGCACAAACGCGCCACAGCCTACGGTATTTTCAGCACTGGTTATGGGCTAGCTTGGTTTTTAGGTAGTACCTTGATGGGTATTTTATATGACCATACAATTACTACACTGATAGTCTTTGCCTCCGCAACTCAACTGTTAGCAATTGTCTTTTTTGCTTGGGTGAAACTGCAAGCTGATACCAGCAATATAGTATTGACAACAGATTAGTTAATAATTTGGGCATGGGGTATTGGGCATTGGGCATGGGGTATTGGGCATTGGGCATGGGGTATTGGGCATTGGGCATTGGGCATATCAATTCAAAATTCAAGAGTTTTTCTCCCTTGTCTACCTTATCTCCCTTGTCTACCTTGTCTCCCCCTGCTCCCCTGCTCCCCTGCTCCCCTGCCCCCCTGCTCCCCTGCTCCCCTGCTCCCCTGTACCCTGCCCCCTGCGCCCCTGCCCTTGTCTTCCTTGTCTTGCGAAAGTATTTGAACCTAGTCACGGACTAACCATCAATTATGATACTTGCGTAAACAATGTATTACCTACACTCTTTTTTGTGAGTAATTGAACGTATAAATCAGTATTAGTGGCAGGTAATACAAGACTATCTCTGCAATTACTTCAATCAATTTTTACACAAGTTTATTATTGTTTATAGGTAAAATTTGTTACTTTTTCTGGCTAGAGAGTTAGAATGATAGGTGTGGGCTTTTTTATGTTGAAGCTGATATGAGTTTCTCTATTAGCTACTATGACAAACTCAATAGGAGTAAATTTTTTAACATACTAGAAGATTATACATCCCCTGAAGAGTTGAAACTAAACATACTAGTTAGGAGCAATATTAAGAGCTATAGCCGTAGCTAGATAGATTAGGACATCAAGCCAAGATACAACACTAATAATACAAGGTTTTCAAGTCTGTCAACTGTCATCCTTCGGGTTCATCAGTCGCTGATAGGGGAAATCCCAAGACCGCGCCGACTCACCTGTCACCTGCCAACCGCTATAGTTATGAACCATCCCGCCTGTGTGACCATACTCCTAATTGATGATTGTATCGAAGATTGCTTAAAACTTCGGCAATTTTTACAACAGGACACAATATATACCTATGATATTTTAGAGTTTGAGAAGGCAGCACAGGCAATGGCGTGGTGTCAGCAGGGGATATCATCTGTGATTTTGCTGAATTTTCAGTTTGGCGATGGGCAAGGGCTGAAGTTGGTACGAGAATTTCAGCAATTAGTCAGCCATACATCATCTGCGATCATCTTGTTGAGTGAACAGCAGGATGTCAAAATTGCAGTCCAGGCAATGAAAAGTGGAGTGCAAGATTATTTAATCAAAGATGAGATGACAGCTAAAAGTCTGCAACAGGCAGTTCATGATGCAGTAAAACAAAGTGGGGACAAAAGACAACTGAGAAAACGCACACGTGCTTCAAAAACTTTGCGGGAGACGGAAGGGAGATGTTGCAGTCC
>JBODRP010000247.1:0-8446 GCA_050633005.1 Trichormus sp.
AAAGTTGCATTATTAAAGGATTATCAGCAATTCTTCTCACAAAAGCTAGAAAAAAATACCACAGTACAGGATGACCTTCATAACGAATATTGGTAATTAAATCGGCAAAATTCTGACTATCTCTGATAATTAGCCAAGGGTTTAACTCATCTCTCCACATGGCATGGTTCATAATACCTATGAACCCAAGTAGCGAAAAAATAATGATAATTAACCAAGGAGAATTAAAAGATAAACTCGAAATCCGATTAATTATTTTTGAGGCAGACATTTGTAATATTGGCTATATTTATAGCTTTGTGGATAAACCGTATTAGTATACACCAAAACTTACCAATATTTAATGCCATATAGTAAAATGTTTAATGTGAGATATAGTCAGAAAATCTATGGTTTTGAAATGCTCATCAATTGCAGGTAAACTACATATTTTAGCTCCAATGCTCAAATATGCCTGTATAATTTTGGGGATTTCTACGTGATATTTTCGATGGCAAATTTGTGGGATATTTAAACAATATTTTGGGTGGGGATAAACTAAGATATTTTCGTGTATCCAACCATTTTTTTGGAAATAACCATAGGCATATGCAGCTTCACTGGGAGATTGTGTTAGTAATGAAGCACAGCCAAAAAAATACTCATTCCCACTCCAAATGAGATAGTTTGCTAGACCTTGCCAAAGTAATAATAAAGCTTGAATCTGCCGATATTCTTTAGCTACACAGGCACGTCCCACTTCTACAGATCCCTGTAGTATATTATCGGGTATCCCTTGTAAATTAAATATATCAGCAGCATCAAAGCCTAAATTATAAGCAGCCATTTGATAAGTTTGCATCCTATAAGTACCAATTGTTTGACCAGTTTCTTTGCAAATCAACATCAAATGATGACAAACATCATCAAATTGATCTTGATCCATTTGTGTCAAACTAGAACTAGAAAATCCCAAACCCAACTCTAGATTAAATACTTGAAAACGCAGGCGAAAAATAGACTCTAAATCCTGATTTGTAGATGCAATTTTCAGAATATATTTCTCTGTTTCTATAACCGGAAAAGTTTTAAGCTCAGAAGGAGGACTAAGTAGGTAATTAGTGTGCGTATAAGAAATTTCCATCTGTCTTCCAACTTAGATATGTAAAGATATCCTAATTTTTCATTTTTACTGACTATACGCATAGATTATTTTATAGCCTTTCTTATCCCAGTGAAGTACAAACGACAATAATTAAACGCGGATGAACCCAGATAAACGCGGATAAATTTGTACCTCAGCAGACTAGGAAACGCTATATTTATTAACGTATTCAAGCGATATTTACGCAGGCTTTGAGAACAAAACGCGAAAATTTCCAGTCAGTAATATGTTTTATTATGAGCTTAATTACTTGGAAAATCTGGCAATATTATACAGAATTTTTCTAATATCAAGCTTGCATAACTACTAATATAAAAAGCCCCCAGTCATATACCAGGGGTTAATAATACCAATGCAAGAATTTGAGATTTGGGATTTGGGATTTAAACCCCAGATTCATAGGCTATTGCAAAAAAATTGCTTAGTTATTGTATTAGGTGAGAAATTACCTGAATCATCAATTTTGATGATTACTGGCGTAGCGAACCCTAGTACCTGCCCAGAGCAATTTTTCCCGTAGCGTCTGATAGTAAGAATTATTCTCTCGCAAAATAATAAATTTAGCCAAACAATCAGCCATACGGATGTCAACGCGGTGTCCAGGCCAAATTGAAGTTGCTAAGACCCCATCCATCCATAATTTAGTCGTCAACTCATAGTCACCCAAAGGCCAGATACTCACAACAGATCCTGCGGGTAAGACTATAGGACGACTCGAAAGACTCATGGGACAAATAGGGGTGATGGTAATCGCTTCCATACCATCGTGCATAATTGGGCCATTAGCAGAAACAGTGTAACCAGTTGAACCTGTGGGGGTAGAAACAATCAAACCGTCACCCACATATTGATCTACCACTTCGCCATCAATTTCCATTTCTAGGATAGAGGTGATCATGCGATCGGCTGAAGCAGGTTTGACACAAAATTCATTTAAACCCAAAAAGCGTTCGGTAACAGGTTCTAGATTTGTGCGATGTCCTTCATACACTGCTGCTTGTAACATCATCCGCCTTTGAATAGCATAGCGGTCTTCAAACAACCGATCCCAAACTGCTTCCGTATCTTGAAATTCTTCTACTGACTCAGTTAAAAAACCTAAATGACCACCTACATTCACTCCCAGAATGGGGATACCTGCTGGTGCTAAATGTCTGGCACTAGTGAGGACTGTGCCATCACCACCGAGGACAATTGCCAGATCGATTGGTTGTCCGGCGGAAGCCAAAAATACCGGGTAAGGATTATCTTTTGGCCCGCTAGGCCCCATTAAGACCTGACAATTGCGACTTTCTAGCTGTTTAGCGCAAATTTCTGCCCAGCGTTTACTCTGGGAGTCCCGCGCTTTATAAGCAATGATTACCTGCTTGAGTTGCACACGCAATTACCATTTCAGGAGATTAAACTGCTCCATATCGACGGTATCACGGTTGCGATAAATGGCAAGCACGATCGCTAAACCTACCGCCGCTTCAGCAGCCGCCACGGTAATCACAAATACTGTGAAAACCTGACCCTTAATTAATGTTGCATCAAGAAAGTTGGAAAATGCCATTAAATTCAAATTAACAGCATTGAGCAATAACTCAATTGACATTAATACTCTGACAGCGTTGCGACTAGTAATTAATCCATAAATGCCAATGCAGAATAAAGCGGCTGCAAGTAGCAAAAAATACTGAAGTTGCATGATTTCTCGTTTTCCTTCTGAACGGCTTGTATTTATTCTTGAGTATCGCTACCAGCCCCTACCAGTTCCCTGGGACGTTCTGGTAAAGTCAACACAGTTTGAGGCAATTCAGAGGGGGTAACTTCTGGCAGATACTCACGACGTGCCAAAATAATTGCTCCTACCATTGACATCAATAATAATACTGAAGCCAATTCAAAAGGTAATAAGAAGTCAGAGAAGAAATGCTCACCAATTAACACGATGGAACTTTCTCCTGTTACGGGAGTAGTGGAGTAAGCCCAAGGTGTAGCCAATACCATTGTACTTAATAGTGCGAACAAACCGACAGCCACGATCGCAGTTAGAATTTTTCGCACGCCAGCACTGGGGAAGGGGGTAAAATTCTGCCGCTTGTTCACCAACATGATGGCGAATAAAATCAGTACGTTGACAGCGCCCACATAAATCAGCACTTGGGCGGCGGCGACAAAATCACCATTCAACAGCAGGTACAAACCCGCAATGCTGATAAACACACCCCCTAACATAAAGGCAGAATAAACAATGCTGGAGGCTAGCACCACACCCAGGGCTGCTCCAATCATCATTACGGCCAGTACGCCGAAGGTAACAAGTTGTACTCCTTCCGCTAGATTCACTGTTTTTTGTCCTCAGTTAATAGTCAATAGTCATTGGTCATTAGTCATTAGTCATTAGGAAAGGACAAATGACTAATGGCACTTACTTTTCCACTTGTTCTACTAGGTCTTCTGGACGTGCGCCGGCACGAGGTGCGTCGGCGGGTAGATCGTGGGGGTCGAGAACGCCTGGGGGTAGGTACACCAATTCACGTAATGGTGTCACCATTGGGTCATTTGTAACTTTGTAGGGCAGACGACCTAAGGCCACATTATCATAGTTGAGTTCATGGCGATCATAGGCGGCTAGCTCGTACTCTTCTGTCATGGAAAGACAGTTAGTGGGACAATATTCCACACAGTTACCACAGAAAATACAAACCCCAAAATCAATACTGTAGTGCTTGAGCTTTTTCTTTTTGGTAGCTTTGTCAAATTCCCAGTCAACTACAGGTAAGTTAATTGGGCAAACACGCACACATACTTCACAGGCGATACACTTATCAAATTCATAGTGAATCCGACCGCGAAATCTTTCACCAGGAATCAGTTTTTCGTAAGGATACTGCACAGTGACGGGACGGCGGCGCATATGGTCAAAAGTGACAGACAATCCTTGACCAATGTAACGGCCAGCTTGTACTGCTTCTTTGGCGTACTCACCAACTTGTTTAAGGAATTTGAGCATTTTGTGTCTCTCTCTGTTGAATTTTGGATTTTGGATTTTAGATTTTGGCGTAAATCTAAAATCTCAAATCTAAAATTGGACTAACCACCGAAGGCGACGGGAAAGGCCAGTTTCAAAGCTGCGGTTAATAACAGGTTTACTAACCCAACTGGTAACAAAAATTTCCATCCTAAATCTAACAGCTGGTCAATTCTTACCCGTGGTACTGTCCAGCGCAAGAGAATGGCTATAAAGATGAGGAAGTAAGCTTTGATTAAGGTCATGGTAATACCCAAAGCAGCGTTTACTACTTCGAGTACGGGATTAACTTCAGTAATTCCCAACCAGCCTGCTAAAACATTGATAGGAATGGGAGAATCCCAACCACCTAAGTACAAAACTGCTACCAATAAAGCAGAAAGCACTAGGTTGACGTAGGAACTGAGATAAAACAGGGCGAATTTCATCCCGGAGTATTCAGTTTGATAACCTGCAACTAGTTCTTCTTCGGCTTCTGGTAAGTCAAAGGGTAAGCGTTCGCACTCAGCTAAAGCGGCGATCCAAAAGATCATAAAACCTAGGGGTTGTCGCCAAATGTTCCAACCCAAAAGACCGTAGCCTGATTGTTGGTTAACGATATCCACGGTGCTAAGGCTGTTAGACATCATAGCGATCGCTAACACACTCAAAGCCAAGGGAATTTCATAACTAATTGATTGCGCTGCTGCTCTCAAACCACCCAATAGGGAGTATTTATTGTTGGAGGCGTAACCAGCCATCAACAAGCCAATCGGCTGGATGCTAGATAAAGCAATCCACAAAAATATCCCTGTCCCTAAATTGGTGATGACAATATTCTGTCCAAACGGAACAATTAAATAAGACAGAAACACTGGTAAAACAACTAGGATAGGGCCGAGAGTAAATAACCAAGGGTCAGCTTGTGCCGGTACGATGTCTTCCTTAAATACCAGCTTCAAACCGTCGGCTACGGGAGCTAATAAGCCCAAAGGCCCGATATATTCCGGGCCAATTCGCTGTTGTGCGGCGGCGGAAATCTTTCGTTCCAGCCACACACAAACAAGTACACCCACTGTTGCCCCAATGAGCATCAGGATCATGGGTAGAGGCATCCAAATTGCTTTAGCTGCCCCCTGTGGGAGTCCTAAATCCATCAAGGATTTAATAAAAGTTCCTTGGAGGTCAATTCCTGAATTCATGTTTCTGCTCTTTAAGTCATCAAGTCATGGTGAATCACAATCATTAGTTAAACTAATACTTGCAAAAACACCCATTTATCTCTCTATTGAGATGACACCTGAGTTAATATTTTTTGCCAATACCCATGCCTAGTATATCGCCCGATGGTTTTTGGCTTCTGTAGCTACACAAGAACTTCTACTTATAGCTAGGATTGAGATTTGCTATGTCCTTCCTTGGGGCATGGGGGATGGGGGATGGGGCATAGGGCATGGGCCAGGGGAGCAGGGGGCAGGGGGCAGGGGAAGAATCCCAGTCCCCAGTCCCCAATCCCTCAGACAAGCAACACAAAACTGCCGCTTCCACTTTGGCAACGGTTCTCCACTGTCTATGAAGTTGGTATTTGCCAACCTGAGAGTGTAGTGAGGTGATTGACAATGGAAATAATAGTGCAGCTTGAGCTTGGTAGAAGAAATAGACTGAATTGAGTGCTGTTAAGGGTAGCAGGGCATTGAGCTAGTGCTGATGGAAATGCTCTCCCCCTGCTCCCTGCCCCCTGCCTCTTTACCGTTGGTCAAGGGGTGTGTAAGGAACTGCGTGCTGACCGTCATAAACCTGAGTAGGACGGAAAATCCGGTTTTCTGCGAGCTGTTCTTTCCAGTGTGCTAGCCAACCAGCTACACGAGCGATCGCAAATATTGGTGTAAACAAGTCTGTGGGAATCCCCATCTTCCTATACACCAAACCAGAGTAAAAGTCAACATTAGGATAAATCCCTTTGTGACCTAGTTTCTCCTCTACTACCCGTTCCATCTCTTGGGCGATGTCGTAGTATTTATCTGCGCCAAACTTAGCAAATAATTGCTCGGCTAAGTCTTGCAGGATAATGGCTCTGGGGTCTTTAACTTTGTAGACACGATGACCAAAGCCCATGAGCTTCTGTTTATTTTGTAGCCGTTCCTCAACATAAGGGCGGACATTTTCTACAGAGCCGATTTCTTCCAACATTTGAATAACTTCTTCGTTAGCACCACCATGAAGCGGGCCGCCTAACGTCCCCACAGCACTAGCAACCACCGCGTAAGGGTCGGTTAAAGTGGAAGCTGTCACCCTAGCACTAAAGGTAGAAGCATTCATTGTATGCTCAACATGGAGAATCAAGCAGACATCAAAGATTTTCGCAGCTAATTCATCCGGTTCTTTCTCGTTGAGCATGTAGAGAAAATTGGCAGAATAATCTAAATCATCACGGGGTTTAACGGGGTCGTTCCCTTTCCGCATCAACTGAAATGCTGCTACCATTGTCGGAATTGTAGCAATCAGGCGCACTACAGAATCCCGAATATAAGCAGGATTATGTAAATCCCGCAGTGAATAGAACAAGCCTAAAGCCGCAGCAGAGGCTTGGAGCGCATCCATCGGATGACCGCTTTCAGGAAAACATTTCATCATATCCCGAATGCGATACTTAATTCGCCTGTGGCAGCGAACTTCTTCCTCAAATGCTTGTAATTCATCTTTCGTGGGTAATTTTCCCCAGATTAAAAGGTAAGCAGTTTCCAAGAATGTACTTTTAGCTGCTAGTTCCTCAATCCGAATGCCACGATACTCAAGTAGTCCCTTTTGCCCATCTACATAACTGATACTCGATTGGGCGGCGGGAATGCCTTCTAAACCAGGCTTGTATTCGCACACCATCATGGCAACACCATTTGCTTAATGAAATATCCGACACGCTAACTTACCAGAAATGATGGTTGCCATAACAGTAGCCTAGCTAACAACAATTCTTTAAAAAATTGCTGTCAAACTGTTATAGCAAGTACCTGGGAGGTGTCAACCAAAACATATGACTTTGACCCACAGGTGAACCACTTTCTGGCAGTTTTACTCCGATCATACCTGCTTTTTTGAGGACTAAGCTGTCTTTGGCTTCCCCCCATAGAAGAATTTCTGCCCAATTACTCAAACAAGGTTCATGGCCTACTACGGCTAATTGGGTGTTTTGGGCAAAGTTTTTGGGTTGCAACCAATAATCTAACCAACTAGAAATATGACCATTGGGAGCTAGATGGTTTGATTCCTCCATCTGAGAACTCAATCCTACTTCTAGGAGAATTTCGGCGGTTTGTCTAGCACGTACCAAAGGACTAGTTACTATCAAATCAAACTGCAAACCCAGTTTTACTAATCGCTGGGCGACTTTCTCAGTTTTTTGCCTTCCTTCTTTAGTTAGCTGACGTTCCTCATCTTTAATTCCGGCTTGTTGTTCTTCTGCTATGCCATGACGAATAAAATACAGTTCCACAGTCGCACCCAACCTGAATTAACATATTTTATTTTGGAATATGTCAGCCAGATATTGGCGATCGCAGCAACTATAATTACCCTAGATTACCAGGATGAGCGATCGCTCTACTAATATCTGAACCATTCACACATTTCACATCTCTTCTTTAAGAACTGTAAGTTAGGATAGTAAATTTCATTTTTTGGTAGTCTTAAATCTTTACCTTGGATGACACTATACTCAGTTTTTTGCAGAGCGGGTGAAATGTGTACCATCATTTTTTCTGGATGGATGGCAATAAGATTTAAATCAAATAAAGTATGCAAGTCAGCACGTAATAACAAACCATTTGAAGGATGATTATTTTCTGTCTCAATATAGGGAATTATATGAGCAGCTTCAAGTGCTTCCTCTGCATCAAAGCTAGTAATTTTGCACACTTAGAAGAATACGCTTCTAATAATTCCTGCCGAAACTTTGATTTTCCCTGTCTCCTAGCTATTGATATAGTAATTTTCTTGCAAGCATCGACATCACTTTTAAAATTGAAAAAATTTTCCTGATCAAGCTCTTCCCTTCCAATTAATAGGTTATTCTTATATGGCGGCGGTTTTATATTATCAGGATCAGGAGCTATTATTGGGTTTATCTTTTTTAGTCTCTGCAAAATTGACTGACAATTATTTATTTTATTAATTGCCTTGGCGTATTTTGGATCAATTTTTAAAGCTAATCTATACTTATTTATTGCAGCCTGATATTCCTTATTTTGCTTTAAAGTATCACCTTGTTCAATATATATATCAATAAGTCTACGTCCTTGACTCGGTTTTTT